>CAYLWK010000243.1:0-2896 GCA_964387255.1 uncultured Oligoflexia bacterium | reverse complement strand
AATGATTAAATCTATTCCCTTTCATCCCCAAAAAAAAGGTGATTATCTGATATATTCAGTTTATTATAAAGACTATCAGGGGATTCTTTAAAACGATTTTTCGAGTTTTGATTTGGGGTGAAATGGAAAAACTACATCGACTCTATTTTGGGTTCATCTTGACGTTGAGCTTGGT
This sequence comes from uncultured Oligoflexia bacterium, assembly GCA_964387255.1. Taxonomy (GTDB): domain Bacteria; phylum Bdellovibrionota; class UBA1018; order UBA1018; family CAUJDS01; genus CAYLWK01. The sequence continues at coordinate 2,721 of CAYLWK010000243.1, read as the reverse complement.
GCATTTCGGTTTCTCAACTTTAAGTCTCGCCCAAACAAAGTTAACTCAAGCTTCAAAAACCTCCCAGGTCTGGAATCAAATCAGCAACGATCTCACGGCTCTTTATCAACAGCTCGATCCACCCCCTACAGTGTCATGCGATGCACTCGGGTCATTGTCACAAGAGCAAAAGAGTCGGGCAGTGAGTGCGGGCATGAGCTCCGCTCGCTCACTGAGTGAGTTTTTCATGGCGCCAAATTCAATGAAATCAGAAACCCAGCCTGTGTGTGCTCAGTTTGCAAGTCAACTAGAGAAGCCCGAGTATGAGTGCTGCCTTGCCACCAGCTATCGAGCACAGGAAGCCGTCATAGCCAAGCTCGTTGCAGATGACGAGAAAAAGACTTATCGAAAAGCTTGCGTTCAAGAATATGAACAAGGGCAATATGATGCCAAACAAGACTTGAAGGGAACCCTTTGCTCGTTTCAATCTCGAGATCTTGATAAAGCCCTTAAACAGCCCAAGATTCTTGAAACAAGACGTTTTTGCTATCTCCAGGGCTACCAAAAAGCTTATTTTAAACACACGACCGACCCGAACACTTCAAAACTGGCAGTCTCTGGAGAAGATCAAAAGCAAATTCCAAACCATCGACGTGTTGAAACTGAATCAAAAAATTCCCCTACACTCAACCTAGAAAGCTCCTCTCGCGTTCGGGAAGCAAAATAAGAGGCTGAGATCCATGAACCGTGCTCATCATCCCATGGAGGGACTTTGAAACGAGTGACCACACCTAGAAAAACTAGCACTCACCTAATCACGTACGTGATGGCTCTCACCCTTATCTGGACGTCTTTGTTTGGGAGCTTCTATTCCCAAGCCCAAAAAAAAGAGGGTCCAGTTTTTATTGACGGATTTCCAGGCCAAGCCATTGAAGTCCTCTCACCTATTGGAACCACTTTGAGTACCGATGCCTTAACTGATGGGCGCATTCAATCCATGAGCACTGCTTCTTTTGAAAATAAATCACTTGAGGAAGGCCAGGTCGTGAGCGCCTTTGGATCCCAAGGCCCTTTCATGGCCTATACGGTTCATCCACTTCCAAACACGAAAGACGGAAATACTAAAACGGGTGATCATGCCTCTTGCACACACCCGTCCGCTGGTTTCGACACCCAACTTGTGAGTGAATCTGACCTTCAAAAAATCTCTCAGCTCCCCGAAAGTGCGGAAACCAAAAAAACACTCATGCCCTCTGTAGCGTACCCCAAACCTTCTTCGAAGCCTCCTGCCCAACCTGCTTCGTCAGCAAGACCCCCCACTCAGGCAAACACCGATCTCAACAGCTCTGCTTTGCCTTTTTTGGAAGAATTTCAAACAGAAGCTGTACCGAGCGTGTTTCGAACTGAAAGAAGAGCCAACGATCAACTCTCCACTGAACTTGAAAAAGAGATGCGAGCGAATGAACGTCAAACGAGCGAAACCCAGCCAATCGATCGAGGACGCACTCAGGATCTCATAGAAATTTTCAAACTCTCCTCTCGCACACAAGAAAAGGCTCAAGACACCGTTCTAAAAGAGCGATCCAATCGCCACATCGATGCCACTTTAGAACGTGAGCAAGAAAGAATTAGGGAAGTCAATTTTGATCAAAACCAAGTTCGCCTAAGCTATCTTGAAAAACCAGCATCCACCATGAAATCTTCCTTTGAAAGGTCCTATCAAGAATCTCAACTCTTGGTCGATCAATTAAATCAAGCACAAGGCAAGCTTCCAGAATCTCAACGTAGACGTTACCTGAAGCTAGCACAAAACGCAGCCGACCAAGCACGACAAGGAATTGAAACCATCAACCAATATCCAGATTTTTTCAATTCCAACCTTTCCTTGTCTCAACTTCAGCAAGCTGCCAAGTCCAATGAAGACAAAAAAGCTATCGAAGCCATTTCTCCATTCATCGGAGGCACTCAAAAAAATGAAGAAGGGGATACCGAACAAGCGCTTTCTAAACGTATGATGCTTTTCAACGGCCTCTCAAAAGACCAACGAGCACAGCAGCTTCAGTCTTTACGTAATCACTTTAATCTTCAGACGGAAGGAACCAGCTCATCAAGTTCTGAAAACGCTCTTCTTCATAATGGCGGCATCTTGGAACTCGAAGAAAAAGCAGTTTCTTGTCAGAGATTTATTACTCAAGTACTCCCGGTTCACTTGAGAAAAAATGGACTCAGCAGCTATTCACTTTGGGGTATTTCCCAATACCTAAAGCAAGGGTTTTTTCCAGAACCGCCTCAATGGCAAGCCCCCCATTTAGAAAAACTCAAAACCATAGCCCCCCAATTCGAGCGAATCGACCACGAGCGAGGAGAACGAATTCTTCCAGGAGATCTATTGGTGCATCTCATCCCAGGCTTTCCGAATGGAAAAGTCTATCTCATAAAAAGTATCGACCTAAAGTCGTACTCTACCGAGGTCATTGAGTTCAAAAGAGCTACCAAAAGCAATTATGAAGTAAAATCATTTCCTCTTAGCTTTGATCCAGTGCAGTCTCAGCATCGTTTTTTTAGAGCAGGATTAAACTTCCTAAGAATCAAAGATCAACTCAAAAAAGACTGTCAAATATCAATGGCGAAGCGAGGGGATTCATGAATCACATCTTTCGCTTATTTTTGATCACTCTGCTGGTTTTCTCAATCCCTATGAGTCAGGGACAGAAAGAAGCTTTCCATCAACCCCTGCTTTTT
>CAYLWK010000242.1:0-3000 GCA_964387255.1 uncultured Oligoflexia bacterium | reverse complement strand
CCGGTATCCGGTTGAGAGATCAAAAGATCTTCTGTGTTCACACCTAGTTTTTTTGCATACTCAACATCAAGCGCATGCTCAGCATCCACAAAAGCACACACTCCCCCTTTTTTCTGAGCCTCTGCGACTAAGTGTAACGTGAGTGTGGTCTTTCCTGACGCTTCAGGACCATAAATCTCACAAATTCTTCCTTTTGGAATGCCTCCTACGCCTAATGCGACATCCAAACCAATGGAGCCTGTGGGAATGGCAGAGATCCCTTCGGCAAGGTTTCTCCCTTCTCCCAGCTTCATGATGGAACCTTTTCCAAATTGTTTCTCAATCGACTGAATCGCTAGCTCAATCGCTTTTCCTTTTTCTTTCGTATTCATGTTCGGTTGAGGTGAATTTTTTGTAGGTGATGAGTATGCCATGACTTTAATGCTCCTTTACTTGCTCAGAGAGCAAGGAGCGTACCACCATCAATACGGCATGAGAAGCTTTGAGCTTCATGCGTTTTCGAAAATGCATCGCCGAACGTTGAGCTTTTCTTTCAACCTTTAACACTTTTCGAATTTCCCAGACCTTTCGGGGAGTTGAACGTCTGGCAAAACCAATGTAAACCAGTCCTTCTTTTTTTTTGCTTTTTTCTGGACCTAAATACCCGGTAATCGAAACAGCAAGCGATGCTTCGGGCGTCATTTTCAGACCTTTGACAGCCATTTGTTGAGCCACCCAAGGGTGCACCGCTGTTTTTTCTTCAAGTTGTTTTTTTGAAATTCCAAGCCATTGATGTTTTGTTTCGGTTCGATAAACGACCAAAGAGCCACAGAACGAATCAGAAGCTCCTGGGATTTCAGTGAGTACTTGCCCTAGCTGTCCTCCAGTACAACTTTCAATGAAGACGATTTTTTCATCGAGTGTTTTAAGATCTTTTAAAATCGATCGTGCAAGAAATTGTAAACTTACATTGTGTTTTTGAGTCATAGCTCATCAGTCGTGACTGATTTTAAATAGACTGTCAATTGACGAATGGGGCGAACCCCCTCAGGAATCCTCACGCAGCTGGTTTTTTTAAATGAAACTGACTGTATTTCACATCCACACCTTGAATGTGGCCATAGAGCCAAGTCTTGAGAAAAATGAAAAATTTCTCATCCAAATCTTTTCCGCTTTTAAACGAGTCAATATGTTCTTGAAAGGTTTTGAGGAGATTTTGATGAACGATGGCGTGAACCTCGAACTGAGGAAATTCAATTTTTTTCATGAACTCCTCTTCTTCTTTGAAATGTTTGATCGTGTACTGTGCAAGGCTATCGAGAATTGCTTCAATCTCACTTCTTTCTTTTTTAGCAGATGAAAGTTCATAGAGTTGATTCATCAAATCAATCAATTTTTGGTGTTGATGATTCATTTCTGGAATCTCTAAATCAAATTTCTCATTCCATTCAAAATACTGGCTCATGAAAGAAGTCTCCTCTTTAATTTGACCTCAAGAGGCTGTATCGGCAGCACTTCCACAGGAGTTGAGCTAAATGGGTACTCTTTTGGCGCCTGATAACGACGATTTGCAGCATTGGGTCATGGTCCGAATGATTGTCAGCTTTCGTAAGCGGAAATACGAGCTGATTCTGACAGATCAGGCACGATCACGGATGAATGTTAGGGGGATCGGGTTAGAGGAGCTGATCTCCGTAGTTGAACAAGGCACCCCTAAACGAAAGCACTTTGAGTAAAAATTTTGGGTTTTTTATGAATTTAAGGACTGTGACGATAATTCTGTTTGTGTTTCACTGGCGATTGAAAATCCTCGTTTGATTGTTATCACCGCTCTTGTGAACTGGAGGCCCAAAGATGAAGATGAGTTATGATAAAAAATCTGATGTCTTGTCTAGAGAACTGAAAGAGGGCAGGGTTTCAAGAGATGATCAAATTGCTGAAAATGTTTTTGCTGGATTTGATCGTGAGGGAAATTTATTGGAGATCCAAATTTTAGAGATTTCAAAGGCAAATCAGCCTTGGATGACCTTAGAAATGGCCGCTAAATATCTAGGGAAATCTGAACGTACTCTTCTTAGATGGATTAAAGCCGGGAAAATAAAACCTAAAAAAGTAGGAAGAGAGTATAAAGTTTTGCATCAAGATTTGAAAAAACTTGCTTCTTAGTTAAGGCGCTTTTTAGCCCGTCCCAAACAGCCATCTTACGGCTTTGAAGAAGTAGTGCAAAATATAACTTGATATTCCACCGTCAGGTTCTTTCTTGTAATAGTTTGTCATTTCAAGGCCAACATCAATGACACCGGCTGCTTCTAGAAAAATCAAAGCACTGACTGTAAAGAAAGGAACTGCAATAACTGCGATGAAGAACCAGTCAATTTTCCTCAAAGGGATGTGCAGTCGATAATTGGTAATAGAACCAACGATCACCCCTATAAGTCCAATGACTAGCAATATTAAGGCACCTAACGGCATAAAAATCAATCTTCTTTACTTTGATATAAGGTTTGTAATCTCGTCGACTAAGGGATCAAAATTTTCTTTAATGCTCGATTGAGCCGAATGATCAAACGCTTCCGACAAAAATACGATGTAAGCCGTATTGAGTAAGACATTACAAACGATTGGCGTCGCAGGAGTCGGCATGACTGCTGTCACACCGACACAAAAGAGTCGTTCTCCTAAATGTTTCCCGATAAATCGTCCTACTCTAGCCCCCAAGAGGTTCGCATAGAACCCAGTACTTTGAGCCATTGCCTCTTTAGCTCTCTGGTGAGCCGGTGCTTCAATGACGTTCGCTGTTCTTGCTGAAATATCCAAGCCGATTAGTAAGTTAGCTGCATTCTTACTAATAAACCGTAGGACGTTGCCCGCTTTCTGAGCAGCTGCTTCCACGGCAGGGGTTTTGTAGATGGGCAGGAGCTTTTGATTGGATAGACTTGGATAGTGTGCTTTTAAATAATCTTGAAAATGTTGAAATAAAAGTAATATTCTGTTTTTGGACTGCTCATTAAGAGCTCTATT
>CAYLWK010000241.1:0-14690 GCA_964387255.1 uncultured Oligoflexia bacterium | reverse complement strand
GTCGCATCCGTTTCTCTTGGCCTCCTCCAAACAAAAATGGACGAAGACCTACTCGTGGATTTTTTCGTCTTACAAAAAGCGCTCCCACACCCTTAGGTCCATAGATCTTATGACCACTTAAGGATAAAAGATCCACATTCGCCTGATTGACATCCACAGCCACTTTACCAATGGCCTGTACCGCATCCGTATGGAAAAATACGTCAGACTTGCGACAAATTTCTCCAATCTCTTTTGTTTTCTGAATCGTTCCAATTTCGTTATTTGCCCACATCACGGAAACCACTAACGTGTCTGGACGAATGGCTGCCTCAAGTGCATCAAGATCGATGCACCCATCTGAGTTCACTTTCAAGCGCGTCACTTCAAAGCCACGCTCCGACTCAAAATGGGCAACACAATCTAACACGGCTTCGTGCTCAATCTCTGAAACAACCAAATGCTTGCGATCTGGGTAGGCTTGACTCAATCCATAAAAAACAAAATTATTAGACTCCGTTGCTCCTGAAGTGAAAATAATTTCGCTAGGCTCAGAACCAATGCAATTTGCAACTTGTTTACGAGCTTTTTCTACTGCTGCCTGAGCAGTCCAGCCATACGCATGATTCGTACTCGAAGCATTGCCAAAATGGTCAGTAAAAAATGGTACCATTGCCTCTAAAACCAAAGGGTCTACGGGGGTTGTTGCATGATGATCAAAATAGATCTGGCGCTTCATTTTCCCGGTCATACCAACTTCCCGATGGAAGTTCAAATTATTTCTGACACCATTAGTAAGTTATACCGAAGCATTAAAGTGGTGTTACTCTAGACTAAGGTGGGATTCGCATAAGACAAAGGGGGGGGAGCATGACCTTTGGGAGGCTCGTTAGCATTTCTATTCCGAGTTTTTATTTAAAAAAGCTTTTTTGGTTTTTTTTGTTTTTCTCTTTCTAAATTCAGGCAACGTTCATCCTTCTTGTGAAAGAGCGTTTCATCAATTTAAAGCGCAGCTTAAAACTCCGCCAAGGCTTTCTCGAACAAAAATCGAACGAATGCACCAAATTCTCAATCAAGATCATTTAGTACCTGAAAAACTCACTTCCGCTTTGATGGAAGACTACCCTGAGTTAAAAACTCTTTTTAGATTCTCACTCCCCGCCTCGAACACTACCATTCTAAATCACACCCACGATGTCCTTCAGCGTTTCGAATTCCAAAAAACTCACTATCACTATTATGATTTAAAACGACAAATTCACTCAATCCCTTTGGACCCCACCTTTAGAATCATGCTTGCTCTTCACGATATTGGCAAAGGCACTGCCATTGAGGTCACATCCTCAAAAGATCAAATTAAATACACCCTTCCCATTCTTGAACAAGTCATGCGTGACTACGAGTTTTCTCCTGAAGCAACTCAACTCGCTCTGGCGGTTGTTGGAAATGATCTCATTGGAGAATACGCTCAAAAGACGATTGGCTTATCCAGCGCCTTAGCCGAACTAAAAAAGCTCCATCAAGCTCTGACATATATACTGAATTGGTCTAGTTTTATTCGCATACAAACCTTGTTCTATATCTCTGATGCAGGGGCTTATCCAGAGATTCATGCAAGGCATTTTAAAAAATTGCCCAACGGAAAGTCCGCCATTCAGGATCCGAATCTTTTAGATCTTTTTCAGAATTTTCAAGTCGATGGAATTCTACCGGAATAAAAAATCGTTAAAAGACAATCCCCTGAGCATCCTTTGATAGATCAGAGGTGATGTTTTTTTGATGGGCTTCCAAAGTACCCCCTCCAATTTCAAGGAGTTTCGCATCTCTCCAAAGCCGCTCAACATGGTACTCGCCCACATAGCCATATCCACCCAAAACTTGCATCGCTCGATCAGCAATCTTTTTCCCGATCGGCGCAGTAAAAAGTTTTACTCCATCTGAATCGAGACGATTCCCTTCGCCATCAAGCCCCAACTTTCTTGCTGTCTCATAAACATAACAACGTGCTGCTTTAAATTCTGCATAGCTTTCAGCTATCAAACGTTGAATCTGACCAAATCGTGACAAAGAACTTCCAAATGCTTTACGCTCTTCTGCATACTGAATCATCGCCTCTAAACTTCGTTTCGCAATCCCCAAACTCATTGCAGCTAAAGTGACTCGCTCGATCTCTAAGTTTCTCATCATATGGACCAGTGAGTCGCCTTCTTTTCCAACCAAATCATCTTCAGGAACCTGACATTGATCATAGACTAACTCTGCAGTGCAAGATGCTCGCATCCCTGTTTTATCTAGAATTTTTTGACCTACAGAAAAACCAGGATGATCCTTTAAAACAATAAACGTGGATATCTGGGACCTTCCGTTTTTTTCCCCTGTCTTTGCGTAAGTAAGGATGCAATCGCCCGGAGTTCGATCATCATCAATCGTTCCATTGGTGATCCACATTTTTCTACCGTTAATCTCATAGTGACCCTGTTTTTTCTGAGCAACAGTTTTCATCCCTAATACATCAGTTCCCACATGTGGCTCGGACATTGCCATTCCACCGATCCACTCCCCTGAACAAAGCTTAGGAAGGTATTTCTTTTTCTGAGCTTCATTTCCATTCACTGCTAAATTATTCACACAAAGCATCGAATGCGCTAAGTAGGCGAGAGTAAATCCAGGATCTGACCAAGCGAGCTCTTCATGAGCAATCACCGCAGCTACCGCATCCATCTCAGCTCCGGAGTAATCTGCAGGGACCGTGATTCCTAAGATTCCAAGTTCTCCAAGTTTTCGAAATAAATCGAGATTGAAAACCTCTTTTCGATCATACTCCAATGCCTGTGGCTCTACTTCTGATTTCACAAAGGAGCGGATACTCTCTCTTAAAAGCCGATGTTCTTGTGTAGGTTCAAATAAATCCCATTCATTCCAGTTCGTCATCTCAACCCCTTCCCTGCCACCTATGCAATACAAATCTCACTGAAAACGACTCACACAGTGTTGGATTTCTAAAAGCTCACTCACAAAAGATCTTAACTCATTTAAATGAAATGCATTGGGTCCATCACTCTTTGCACTCTTTGGATCAGGATGAACTTCCATGAAAAGCCCATTTGCACCCGCTGCAACGGCTGCTCGAGCAAGCACTCGAATATTCTCCCGCGTGCCTCCGGTTGCCTGTCCACCTTGACTCGCACCAGGAAGTTGAACGGAATGAGTTGCGTCATAGATCACGGGTACATTAAACGCCTGAATTTCACGAAAAGCTGCCATATCCACAATCAAGCGATTGTACCCAAAACTGACCCCTCGCTCGGTAATCCAAAGTTCTCCGTCCGCTTCAAATTGCTTCTGGAAGGATTTCACTTTATCCACAATATTTTTAACATCCCAAGGGGCTAGAAACTGACCTTTTTTGATATTGATTTTTTTATTCCTAGAAAATGCTTCCCACACCACAGCTTCGATAAGATCAGTCTGACGACATAAAAAAGCAGGAACCTGAATGCAATCAACCACCTCAGCTACCGCTTTGACCTGACCTGTTTCATGGACATCTGTCAAAACAGGAATTCCTAGGTTCTGAACCTCTGATAGGGTCTTTAAACCTGACTCGAGACCAGGGCCCCTGAAACTCTTCACCGAGGAACGATTGGCTTTGTCAAATGATGCCTTAAAAGTCCACTCAACTGGCAATTCCCGAAGCTGATGCTGAATCTCTCGAGTCACATCGAGTGCCCACTCATGAGATTCAATCACACACGGCCCAATGATCATTGGAAAGTGATTCATCCTGATTTCCTTTTTAAAGAGGCTTCGATGAATGACCTAAACAAAGGATGCGGCTTGAGGGGTTGACTCAAAAACTCTGGATGAAACTGGCATCCTATAAACCAAGGATGCTTGCTGATTTCAACAATTTCAACTAAATCCATTTGATTTTTCTGATCTAAATGCCGCCCACTCACAGTGAGTCCTTTTTCCTCCAACTTTTCACGGAACTCATTACTCACTTCATAGCGATGTCGATGACGCTCAAAGATTTCTTTTTTACCATAAACCTGAAATGCCTTTGTTTTCTGATCTGCTTGTTTCTCAAGAATCTGGCAGGAGTAAGAACCTAGGCGCATCGTTCCGCCTTTATCCTTAATCTGTTTTTGTGAAGCCATCAGATCAATGATCTGGGAATCATTATCGTCATCAAATTCTTTTGAGTTTGCATTAGAAATTTGGCAAACATTTCTTGCATATTCAACTACCGCAAGCTGCATTCCTAAGCAAATTCCGAAAAATGGAACATTATTTTCCCTAGCATACTGTATTGACTGAATTTTTCCTTCAACGCCTCGCTCTCCAAACCCTCCTGGAACCAGGATGCCATCTACTTTTTTCAGGTCTGTTAAGTTGCCTTGTTCGACTTCAGTCGAATCAATGTAAAGTGTTTTAACTTGAGATTGGTTCGCAATCCCTCCATGGACCAATGCTTCAGCGAGTGATTTATAACTATCCCGCCAATCAGTATATTTACCGACAATGCCAATAGTGACCTCATGCTTTGGTTCTTTGATCGTTTTGATCATCTTCTCCCAAGGTCCTAAATTAGGGGCAGGTGCCCAAATTCCTAATTGTTCTGAAATTTTTTCATCAAGGCCCTGTTTTCTAAAATCCAAAGGGAGTTCATAAATACTTTCAACATCGAGAGCACTAAAAACTTTGGAGCTAGGAACATTACAAAAGAGACCAATTTTATCTCGGACCTCAAGGGGGAGAGGACGGTCGGAGCGACATAACAAAATATCAGGTTGAATCCCTATCTCTCTCAACTCTTTGACACTGTGTTGGGTAGGTTTAGTTTTAAGCTCACGAGCGGCTGCAATGTAAGGAACCAGAGTTAAATGCACATAAAGAACGTTTTCTTCGCCCTCTTCATAACGAAGCTGTCGCAAAGCTTCCAAAAAAGGCAGGCTCTCAATATCCCCTACCGTCCCACCGACTTCAACAATCGAAAGATCGTAGCCTTCAGATGCTGATCGAATCCAATCTTTAATCTCATCTGTGACGTGAGGGATGACTTGGACTGTCTTTCCAAGATACCCCCCTGCACGCTCTCTACGAATCACCGAGTCATAAATACGACCTGTCGTAAAACTGTTTTTTTGAGTAAACTTAGCTTTGTGAACAAATCGTGAATAATGCCCTAAATCTAGATCTGTCTCAGCACCGTCGTCGAGGACAAACACCTCTCCATGTTGAAAAGGGCTCATTGTGCCGGGATCCACATTAAGATAAGGGTCCATCTTCGTCATGATGACTTTAAGACCGCGCGCTTCCATGAGCATGCCGATCGAAGCCGCACTGATTCCTTTCCCAATGCTTGAAAGCACTCCACCGGTCACAAAAATATATTTTTTGGGTTTTTCCATTCTTTACGGTTTTACTAGAAAATGGGCCGCTCTTTCAACATCTTCCGACGTATCGATGCCAATTGACTCATTTTCTATCGAAACGACTCCAATACTCACCCCAGCATCCAATGCCTTGAGTTGCTCTAGCCGCTCATCCTGAGAACGCTCAGAGGGCGGAAGGCCTTCCCAGGCCTCTAAACACGCTCGACTAAAAAGATACACTCCCACATGATGCCCGACTCTTTCTGTATCTTTTTTTTGCGGCTGGACAGATTCTGGCTTTAGTCGAAAAAAGTCGATTGCTTGCCCTGTTTGACTGTCATAGGCAACTTTAACGACTTCTGGACGTAGCCAATCTTCAGGTTTGAGCGGAGCACTCAAGGTGACGAGTCTAAATTTATTAGATTTAAAAAAATCAAGTGCCTTTCCTAAGTCCTGTTTTTTCACAAATGGCTCATCGCCTTGAAGATTCACGATGATAGAAAAATCACGCTGAAGAGCCACCTCACAAACACGATCGGTTCCCGTAGCGTGATCTGGGGAAGTGAGTTGCACTTGAGCACCGAAACCTTGAACTGTGTTTAGAATCTTAAGACTATCAGTGGCCACAATGAGCTCATCAAAAAGCTTCATTTGATGAGCATTTTCCACGACCCACTGAATCAGTGGCTTCCCATGAATCATCACAAGGGGCTTTTCAGGCAGTCGAGTGGATCCGATTCGAGCTGGAATCACTCCTAAAACTTTACTCATAGGGCTAGTTTATGAAACTTTTAAGATCCAGGTCAAGCATCGCTTTTCACAGGGGTTCGATCTAAATTCAGAATCAATCTCTAGGTAGTTTTTTTAGCTTTGAGAGGCTCTTTTGTTTTCTTTGTTTTCGACTTGGAGCCTTCTTTTTTAAGTGGGATCACATAAACACAGTTTCTAGACTTTTTCTTAGCCTCGTACATTGCAGTATCTGCAATTTCGATGACTTTTTTCTTGGAGTCTGCGTGATCCGGATAAAGAGCAATTCCAATGGAAACCGTAAAGTGAATTCCTTTCGGGTTTTCAGATCGACAAAAATCACGCTTTTCAACTGATTGACGAATTCGCTCGGCAACATGCACTGCTGTTTCAAAATCACTTGGAGATAAAATTGCCACAAACTCATCACCTCCATAGCGAAACACTGTATCAGAACCTCTCACATGCTTTTTCAAATGCTGACCCAACTCATTCAATAGCTTTGTCCCGATTAAATGACCGTGACTATCATTGACTTTCTTAAAATGATCCGCATCGATAAAAAGCACTGCAAATGAAGATTTACGAGACTGAGCATTGGTGATCTCACGATCCAGAATATTATTTAAATAGCGAGTGTTTCCTAAGCCTGTAGCATCATCCACATAGATCAGCTGTTTTACACCGATATACTCGCGAATATTGTTTCCAGTAACTTCGACTTGACGACTCAGAAGTCGCAGCCGATTGTCAAAAGCATCTAAGTTCACAGGAGCCTTTGGAGAAAGACAAACAAAAAAGAAATCATAACTATTCACACAACGCAAACGTAGTAAAAATAACCCTGGTGTGAGCTGGCCTCTTTCTATAAATCGATAATTTTCTCCAGCATCAACCATTTTCGAAAAAGGGTTTGAAGCATAAACGGCAATCTCTAAAATCTCCTCTAAGGCCTGATCAGATGCTTTGGGTTCTGGCTCGTGATCCACACGAATTGGATTTTCACCTTCAAGACGATAGATGGCCGTAAAATTAGTGCTCAACTCTTGCCCTAAGTAGGTTTTGACGATGTTAAAAATTTGATCTTGATCAAGAGAAGCTGAAATCAATTGACAACTATTGAGCAAACTAAAATACCCCGTAGCTCCTTTTGCGCCCTCAAATACACGATTGCGATCTAAAGCTCTTTTAACGGCTAATTTAAACTTCTCCAAATCAAAGGGCTTTTTCAAATAATCTTCGGCTCCAAGACGAATTGCAGACACTGCTTTTTCAATTGTGGCCACTTCTGAGATGATAATCACAGAAGTGTTTGGGGACACACGCTTGATTCTTTCTAAGAGCTCGACTCCATCAAGCCGAGAACGCTCTGAATCACTTTTTTTCTTTGGAGACTTTCCCGTAACCCGCTCATCTATCTGAGAGGAGTCAATCACTACAAGATGGTAATTTGACCTCGCAACCCATTCCATCGTACTTTCCATACGACTCATCACATCAATTTTGCACTCTGAAACTTCTTGAATGAGATCTGAATAGATCTCAGTTTCTTTCTGATTCGACTCAATCAAAAGAACATCATAGATCTTTGTGGTTTTTCTTAGGCTGCTCAATCCATTCATTTTTATGATGCTTTAACCTGAGAGTAGGATCTCTGCTTATCAGATGGACCTTCTCCCTCAGATTCCAAAAACCCTCCTGCCACTCTCATCGCCTGGGAAGCTTGCGCTAATCTTTTCTCAAGGACCTTATTGCGCTCTTTTTCCTTGGCACACTGATCCTCAAGAAGATCTAAATTGAACTCCATCAAATCTAATTTGCGCTTAAGTTCAATGATTTTATTTTCTCTATTCTGAATTAAAATCTCAGAATCTTTTTTCATCACTTCTAACTTATTCTCTAATTCTTTTTCTCGGACACGAATCTTTTGAATGTCGATTCGAACTCTTTCTTTAATTTTTTCAATCTCATTTTCAGCATCTTTGATCTTCTCTGCCAAGACCTTTGCTTTATCTGATTTTGATCGCAACTTGAATTCAAGGTCTTCAATGACTTTATCAAGACTCTCTTTTTCAATCCTACTTTCTCTGGCTATTTCTTGCATTTGTTTTTGAAACTCACGAGCTTGGTGAACAGCCTCGGAGGTTTTTGATTTTTGTTTTTTTAAGTCTTCACCCATCTGTTGTATCTGAACTTGACTGGCTTTGAGTTTTTTTGAAAGATAAGCGACGTCTTGTTCCCTCAATGTAAGATACTTCTTGAGTGTCTCTAAATCAGGTGACTTTGATGCACCTCCTGGAACAATGGCATCCCCTAACGGACGAATTTCACCTTTGATTGCCGGAAGATCTCCAAAAAGATAGGGCATCTGTAGTTGATGATCTCGATCACTGGAAGACCCAAGACTTGTTCGATGCGTAGAGGTCGACTTACTAGGACCTGATGAATTTATTGAAGCACGGGATGGTGGTGGTGGCGGGGTGGCGGAAAGCATCTCAGAGGGAGATTCTAACTGTATTGATAGTTCGTCAACATCTTGATAAGGATTTTTGACAGGAGGGGGAGGCACCACGACCTCTGCCTCATCTTTAGTGTTAGGTGCTTTAAAAGGCTCTCCCATGACAGCAGAGATGGTCTCGATCAGTTGATCAGCACTCCATTGACCCACTAAATAAGCATTCGCACCGAACGTATCTTCTTGATGATCTGCACATTCGTCTTCTGACAACTGGTCAGTTGTGAGTATATAAGGAAGATCTGAATGCTTGGGATCTGTTTTAAATCGAGCGACAAACTCTAACCCCTCTTCACTCTGTCCTCCGTGACCCTCACGATGCACTACCGCCAGTTCGACACTCGCCCCATGCAACTCTAAGATCTGCCAGGCCTCGATAGCATTTGATGCAAGCAACAAAGCATGCCCTTGGTCTCTCAAAGACTGAACAAGCTGATGCTTTGTGTCAACATTTGGGTTCAACAAAAGGATCTTCATCAAGAGTCATTTCGGAACAAATGAAATAAAAATAAAGGATTCCTCAAGTCGACCCAGGGTTGAATTGACAGTGAAAATGCGCAGAGCTACCCTTTGAGAGTCAGTTGGGAGGAATTGAAATTGACACCCCCCGTTAATGCTTCCGAAGCAAAGAATGAAGTCACAGTCTTAGTGTTTAAAAACAATCTTGCAGCAAGGACCTTCCGGGTTCCGATTCGATGGATCGGAAGGGTGGGTGGCCTCTTGGGTCTTGCAGTGGTGGTCACCCTGATCTCCGTTTTTTTTGGACTTAAATATGTTCGAAAAGCCTCACTCTTAGATCCATCCAGATTAAAGGAGCTTGAGCAAGAAATTGCTGATCTTGAAACAGCCTATACTGCTTTGCAGGCAAAGAGTCTTACGATTGAGCAAAAAAAAGATTCTGAGTTTGGTAAGCCGGGCAGCACTTCTCCTAGTTATACAGGTCCAGTTTCGACTTTGGCTCCTCGAACTCTTTCCAAGGAAATCGATTCTTTACCTGAGGGGATCTTGCCAAGAATTGGAATTTCAAAACTACGCATTGACTATGAAAACAAAGGACTGACGGTTCGGTTTAATATCGAATACATTGCAAACGATCAGGGAAATCAACGAGGACGAATTGTGATTCTAGCCAAAGGACCTTCTCACCTTCTCACTCACCCTAAAGGCATCATGGGAGATCAGAATTCTCCTGTTCTTTTGAATGTGAACAAAGGAGAAACTTTTTCCGTTTCTCGGTTTCGGCGGGTGAGAGCTGATTTTCGCCCACTTGCTCATTCAAAGGTGATTGATACTATTCAAATCCTTTTGCTCAATACTCGAAATCAGATCCTGATCAATCAAACAATCTCTGTTGAAGACCAAGCTCAGTCGGTCTCTCCAGAAGAAACCATAGGGCCTCAACCGAGCAAATCTCAGTGAAGGAATGATCTAAGTCTATGAACATTGAAATCCAAGAAACCAGAGTCAATATCATCTCAGAAGGCACTTCAATTCAAGGTGAGGTAGAATTTGATCACTCTATTCGTGTGCATGGAACACTCCTTGGAAACGTCAAAGCTCGGGAGGGGAGTGTCTTGATTTTAGGTGAAAGTGCAGTCGTTGAAGGCAATATTCATGCAGACACGCTTTTTGTAAATGGCTATGTTAAAGGCGACATCGAAGCACTGTCTAAAGTTCAAATCTCCGGTACGGGAAGAGTGATTGGAAACATTCGAGCGCCCATCATCAACATTGAATTCGGTGCTTTTTTCGAAGGACGCTGCGAAATGGAAGAGAACCATGGCATGAAGTCAAAATCGACAGCTTCTCGTTCAGAACCGAGTCGACCACAACCTACGTCCCCACCCAGCTCTTGATGAACTCAGACTAAACTTTATTAGAGAAGCTTTTCAGCTGAGATGATTTTGAGTTGATTTAAACCATGTTTTTTCAAACTCGGCTTGACTTCCTTCAAATCTCCTACAATGACAATTCGAAATTTTTTATTTTCAAAATGCTTTTTTAATGCCGATTGAACTTGCTTAGAAGTAACTTTTCGCACATTTGGGATAAAGGCATTTAAATAGCTAGGGCCTAGTCCAAAAATATACCCTCCAAGCCATCGCGAGGCAACCGAGTAAAGGGTGCTCATTCGAACTGGAAACTGGCCAAGGAGATAGTTTTTTGCGTCTCGAAGTTCTTGCTCAGAAACTGGACCTTCAATCCAAACTTTAGCTAGTTTTTGGACCTCACGAATCAATTTACCAGTATTCTTACTTTGAGTGGAAGCAGTTACTGCAAAAACTCCATTTTCTTTTTGATAGGATAGTGCGCTCCCTATGCTATAGGTGATCCCAAGCTCATCTCTTAAACGTGAATTCAATCGACTATTAAAATACTCCCCAAAAAGAGCATTTGCTACAACCAATGCGTAGTGATCAGGATCTGTGTAGATGGGAGCCTCCCATCCGAAATAAACTTTTGATTGGGATAGCTGGTCTCGCTGAATAAAGATTGCATCCTGATTCTTTTTCAACTTCAAGTACGGGTGATGATACTCGATGCGAACTTTTTTGTTTTTTTTCTCAGACTGGGAGTCCGCAGGAGATGGAATAGTTTGATGATCAACTTTTCCCCATTCACTGAAAACCGATAAAATTTTTGATTTGAATTTTTTCTGATCAACATCTCCTACAACCATCAAGATGGCATTGTCGGGTCGAAAGTAGTTTTTGTGGTAATTCACAACACTTGCGTATTGCAAGGCCTCGAGGGCTTTTTTGTTTTTAAAAGAACCTCTCCCATAAGGCGTGCCACTGTACATCCAACGATAAAATGCCACTGAAATCAAAGAGTCACTCGAATCGGAAAGATGAGACCATCGATCAAGAGTTCGTTCTTTTTCTTTCTTAAATTGCTGTATCGGCAGAATTGGCTTTTGAGTCATTGCTCCAAGTAAAGTTAAAAGTGTCTCACGATCCTCTGAAAGGCCATGCATTCCTAGGGTGAAACTTTCCTCATCTGCACTCACATAATGACTTGCTCCAAGCTGTTCAACTTTCTTAGAAAAAACTTCGAAAGAATCACTCCCTGCACCCTTATCTATAATTTGCGAAAGAAGGTGGGCTGCTCCTGAATGCCCTTTTGGATCATCACGATAGCCAGATTTTATCAATAGCGCTAAATCAATCACTGGAAGTGAGTCATTCGGAAACCATGCGACCACCAGTCCATTCCTGAGTGTCTCAATCTTTGGTATCGGCAGCTGGATTTTCGTTTCCCACGCCTCAAGCGGATCTTTCAATTGTGATATTGTTTTTGTTTCACTCCAGCTCACCGGAGCAAACAAAATGGGAGGAATGAGTGTGATCAACCAAATCAAACGATGCATCATTGATTCACCTTTCGATTCACTGATTTACTCTTTTTTTTATTTTTTCGAATTCTGTCGCGATAAGACTCAGGCGACATAATGACAACAGTTCGGTTGTTTGGGTCAAAGTACTTGGTAGCCACTTTTTTTACCTTTTCAGGAGTAACTTCATGATACTTCTCCAAATCTTTGCTAAATCGCTTGGCATCCCCCAAGACCATTTGCGCAGTTCCAATTAACTGGGCGAGACCATACGGAGTTCTCACCGTATCAACAATCTCAAGACTAAGTTGCCTTACGGCCTTTTTCACTTCTGATTGCGTGACTCCTTCAGTTTGAATCTGAGATAAGAGATGGTAAATCTTAGATTCGCCATGCTCAGCAGAAAATCCTTTCGCTAAAGTTCCTTGAATTAAAAACAATCCGGGAAACGTGGGAGTGAAGGCTGATCCGCCTAAACTTAAAAAAAACCCCTCGGACTCCACTAAGCTCAACTGTCCTCGAGAATGAGTTCCTTCAAAAAGAATATTCGCCAAAACATCCAATGAGTATGCTTCGTCATCAAATGCAGAAACAATGGGGTAGGCAATCATCAGACGATCAGAAGCAACGTGATCGTAGAGCTGCAATCGTGTTTCTGACTCTCTGTTGGGCTCTGCCACTATTTTTCGTTCTGGGGGCTTTTGTTCTGGTAATTCCCCATAGGCTTTTTTAATTTTCTTTAAAACTTCATTCGGCTCAAAATCCCCGACAACCACTAAAGCAATATTGGATGCTATGTAATAAGTTTTAAAAAAATCATTTAAATCCTCTGCAGTCAAACGCGCTAAATCTAAAGGATATCCTATGATTGGATTTTGATAGGGATGAAGTCGAAACGCACTATTCCAAAGCGCTTCATTCATTTTTCCCGAAGGGCTATTTTCCGTCCTTAGGCGACGTTCCTCAAATACAATCTGTTTTTCAATGTCGAGTGCTTTTTGGGTCACCTTTAAGTTTGCTAAGCGATCAGATTCAAGCTCAATGACGGTGTCTAGCAAGGGAGGAATAAACGTCTCATGGTAAACTGTGTAGTCTCGCGTGGTGTATGCATTGACACTCGCACCTCTCGTTTCTAACTTCTTAAAAAATTCTTTTGATCCATACTTTTCGGTTCCTTTAAACATCAAGTGCTCAAACAAATGAGCGATGCCTGTTTTACCAGGCTCTTCATCGACGGATCCCGCTCGGACAAAAGTTTGATAGGAAATAACAGGGACCGTGTGGTCCTCTACAAAAATCACCGTTAATCCGTTTGAAAGCGAGTGAAGCTGCGCTTCAAATTTCACTCCAAAAGTATTCACAGTGCTTTTACAACCCAATGTAAGGGTGATCATCAATAGGCTGAGCGCTTTGATCATTTTTAGTTTCATTAAATCAAGTCTTTCGACCGATACCATCCAATCGTTTGCTTCATGCCTTCATCAAACTGATATTGTGGTTGATAATTCAGAAGCTCTTTTGCTTTTTTATTGGAGCAAATCCAATAGTCAGGCATTAGGTCATTGATTTTATCTTTATTAATGGGCAAAGGTTTTTTGAGATAGGGATTCAGCCAATTGGAGACTGCACCCACAAAATGAACGGCAAAGAGCGGGAGATTCAGCTTTAACGCCCGTCTTTGTAAAGACTTGGCCATCGTGTCTACCATTTCCAAATAACTTTGTGCTCCATCGCCTGAAATGAAAAAAATCTCTCCTGATGGAACGTCACTGGTAGCCGCTGAAATCAACCCGGCACAGAGATCGTCTACATGTACGGAGCTATAGTATTTCTCTTTTGACTGATTCCTTCCTGGAAGGATTGGAACCACTCCTTTATTTATCGATCTGATCACATGTAAAAACTCGGTGTCTTTAGGTCCGTATACCAAAGGAGGACGAACAATCGTTGTGGGGAGTTGATCTTTGACCGACTGCAAGAAGGCCTCTGCCATAGCTTTACTTTTACCATAAGAGGAAACAGGCTGAGGCGCTCGGTACTCATCCACAGGTTCTAGACTTTTTGATGGCCCCGCAGCCGCAATACTTGAGGCATAGACAAATCGTCTGAGCTTGGGGGCTTTTTTTAAACACGCTTTAGCCAATCGCACCGTGGAGTCGGTGTTAATTTCAAAAAAATCTTTGTCACGAGTGGCAGACACCACACCTGCAAGATGAAAAACTGTGTCGACCCCAGCCACTGCGGCTTCCAAATCCTTTTCACTGCTGAGACTTCCAATCACTGGTTCATAATCGGAGCCCTCAAGGTTGGATCTTGATGAGGTTTTTCTTACCAGGGCTTTGGGCTTGATACCCAAGGCATTAAGTTTACTCACTAAGGCGCTTCCGATAAACCCACTGGCACCAGTCACTAAGACATTATTCATGCATTCACCTATACCGTCATTAGCAAAAAGAAGCTATACACGTCCTATATGATTCAAATCACCGTCTTAGGCTGTGGCACCTCCACAGGGGTCCCCATCATTGGGTGCAAATGCCAAGTCTGCCAGTCTAAAAATCGAAAGAATAAACGATCACGAGCCTCGATCTGGGTTCAAACCCAAAAAAAAAGCCTCCTCATCGATGCATCAACAGACTTTAGAACTCAAGCTTTAACTCATCAGATCCCAAAGATTGATGCCCTGCTCTTAACCCATAGCCACTCTGACCATATTTCAGGGATTGACGACCTTCGT
>CAYLWK010000240.1:0-15484 GCA_964387255.1 uncultured Oligoflexia bacterium | reverse complement strand
CCTTCATCACCCCGTCCTTTGGTGAAGAGACAACACTCTTTTTCCAATGTGATTGAGCCACACTGGTGAGAGCTCCTACGTCTCTTTGTGCGTAGATTAAAGTTGTCCGCAGATCCTTGTTTCCTAACAATTGTTTGGCCACTTCCAGGTCTTTGGTCTCGTTATAGACATGGCGGGTTCCACCATGCCTCATGATATGAGTCGATCGATATGACAATCCGGCTTTTTTAAATGCCTGATTGTAGTGATATTGAATCGTCCGATATTCCAAGTGCTTTCCTCTTCGAGAAAAAACCAGTCCTGTCTTTCCGTCCTCAAAAAGCTCCATGAGTGCATGAAACGATTCGGGGAAAAGAGGCTGACACTTCATTCCTTCATTTACTTTAGAATTTTTAAATCCATCCTGGATATAAGATTCCATTCCTTTTTTTCTAGGCCAAAACACTGAACGGGTGATTTGAACCTGAGATAATTCAGGAATTTCAAGATTCAATTTAAAATCTTCAAAATAAAGTGCCGCTGCTTCAGAGATTCGAAGTGCTTGAAAAAACTGAATTGTCGCCAGAGCCGACAACATCAATCCATCACTTCTTTTTCTGAGCTCATCACGGAAACGAAGAAATTCATCAACACTCAAGTCTTTCGATTGCGGCTTTCGTTCATTTGACACCACAGCATCGCTACGGTGGCGTCTCAAAACGGGAACCACATACTCAGAGTCATGGTACTCGCGGTAATATCTTAAAACCGCCGAGAGGAGCTTTAGCTCTTCCCGAAAGTTTTTTCGAAGACCTCTTTTGTTCATCTCAAGCACTGATTTTTTCAGTAATCCAATCCATTGATCAATTACTTTTGAATTAAAACCATTCATTGAGCAGTCCATCAAAGGACCAAAGTAAAGACGAATCGTTTTTTCATATTGCAACTGAGTTGAATGAGCGAGAAGTGGAAATTTTTTCAACTTCCAGTCGCTCAATACTTCAGAGAATAGGATTCCCAGCACAGGAGCATCTTGAATCTCTTCACCAGCTTGCCAATCACGCGCATCACGAATACTTTCAAAGTATCCAGAGAGGCGCTTAGTTCGGCCAGAGATCGCTGCGGTATAGCGTCTTGCTAAGTACGGCTTCCCTTTTTTGGGTGATCGATATTCCTTTTTCTTATGATCCCAAGAGTAAATTCTTGAAATATTCGGATACCCAGAAACAGGAACGTAGATACGATCCTTTCCTCGGTATTTTTTTAGGTTGTTGTTTATTTTTTGGTTCATGGTTTTTTCCTTTCATGAAGCCAAGAAACAACTTCTCCAACCCGAAATCTCACTGCTCGCCCAATCTTAAAATAAGGCAATCCCTCTTCAGCCATCAGTTTACTGATAAAGCTTTGAGAGAGCCCTAACTGCTGAGCAAGCTCTGTCTTTGCTACCAACTTATCAAAGATCTGACCTTCCAAAGGACCGCGATCCCCTGGAAGAGCTTGCAAACTATCATGAAAAGCCAATCCTTTCATCTGCTGGTTTTGATCAGAAATTGAGTGAAACTGTAGTGAATTTTTCAACTCAGACCTCATTCGTTCTCATTCCCAATATTTTTCGTAAGTGGCCACACAGTGAGCTCCTTGGCCGACTCGTGACCCAAGACAGGCATCTCTTCAGGGAAAAGCCCCAGGAGTTGGAAAAAACTCAAATCATCTTGGTGATACCCGGCTGGGAGCACAAATCCGGAGGTATCCCAGTCAATCATTTCAAGCATGAGAGGAGTTAGTGTGCGACCGACTAAAAAATTCTGATGATTTCTTTTTTCACCTACTTTTCGTCTTTCTTGACCACGACCATAGCTGCGATCAAACCACTTATAGACCGGGCTCCACCCAGTGGGGAGTGAGCGTTCGGTCATTGTATTAATTGCCTGATAGTCTTTTTTAAGGATCTCACCGAGACGACCTTCAGGGCTTCTTCGTTTATCGTAATCAATTTCATCAAGAGCATAAATTCCTAGAATTTGAACTCCCTTAGGGGCGATCTCAAGATCATGAAAAGGGACATTAGTTTCGTCTTGGCTTTCAAACTCTCTGAACGAAAGTTCAGTTGAGTCAGAAAAAGGAAAAATCAGAATATCTTCAGAAAGACAGACTTCTTTTTCAGATACTTCGTATTTATGAAAAGGTGCCTTTCGTCCAAGGTCTTGGTGAACACGACTTGCGGTAAAGTATTTTAACTTTCCACCATTTTTTCCAAGATACTTTAAAACCATCTTTTTTGAATTTGGGTTTTCAACTCTAAAACCTCCAATAAGATGGTAAGTTCCTCTCTCATCTACTTTGATTTGACTCACATATCCTGGAGTGAGTGGGCCTAATTCCCGAAACGACTCAAGATCAATGACTTCAATGACGGGGGGCTTTAAATTCCAACTGAGAGGAATAGTGAGTTGGTATCGCTCTTCTTCAGATTTGAAGTTTAGTCGAATTTCCAGTTGGTCTTTCTCATTCACATCTGGATTTTTCAAAGCCGAATCCAGATCATTGATCCAAAATCTTAAGTATTGATCCTTTTTTGAAGAACCCCCGCCGACACGAAGGTTATACCGAGCGTTTTGATTAACTAAAAGAGTTCCATCAATATGATCTAGTTTTCCTGAGAAAACTTTTGGGAAGATGATTTCTAACCGCTCTGGGTTTTGTTTCATGATGAGAATGGGTTTTTCCAAACGGTAAGTTTGATCTCCATAGGAATAAAACTTACGAGGAGTTGAATCTGTCCTGTATTCAGTCCCCATTACAGTCCAGTGTTCTCCTGAGTTAAAATTTTTAGGGTTTTTGACGTAATCGTCATCTCGATCACTGAGTTCCCACTGGATGGATCCCTGAATGTAGCTTGACGGCAATTCTGGAGCGGGTGTCACTACTTCAGGCGCATGACTGCTTTTGGATGATGGAATAGACTGGCTGACGTCTTGAGGCTCTTCCCAGTCACAGCTTGCTAAAGCAAAAATCAATAATACACTAAGCATGAGATTCATCATTTGATACCTTTTCAGTTTTATTGGACCGTTTCTTTCTTTTAGGCTTTTCGTATCGAAGTCGGATTGCATCTAAGCTCAGACTTCTTCCTTCTGATTTGGCTTTCCTGATTTCAGCAAGTGCCATTTTCAAAAAGGCTTCTTCATCATAGAATTCCTGGTATGCTCTGCGAAGTTCTACGCTGGATAGCTGGTCGGTCAATTGACTTAACTTCCAATTGACCATTTGTTTTCGATTAACGCGAACACCCAGTTCTGTTTCTGCTTGTCGAATCCACTGAGTGACTTTTTCAAGAACTTCAGAGCTCAATGTCACAGTGTCTGGTTGACGTTGCCTTTTTTTTATTTCAGTATTCATTTATCGTTTTCTCCAGTGAGTGTTTTGCTTTAAAATCCAAACTCGATGTTTTTCCACATATCGATCGCCATTGATTTGATCCGGCACCCAAATCATTTCAACATTTGGATTACTCAAAATCGGATGATCTTTTCTAATTTCAGGCTTTCGTTTTTCAACTTTTGGCTTCTTGTCCGATTCATGCGCAAGGTATCCCATTCCAACACCCACAACCGCTCCTACTGCCATCCCTAAGATCGTCGCACTTGCATTTCCTCTAGACGCATTTAATCCAATCGTTCCTCCTAGTGTTCCGCCTGCTCCTGCACCCAGTAGCAAACTGTCTTTCATGGTGGCACAGCCACCAAGCGATAGCGCGCAAGCGAGTATGGTTATTGTTTTTAGTTTCAAGTTAGTTCTCCTTTCGTTAGTTACATTTTTACTCAATATTCGAATCATTCAGTTCACTCCGTGGTTAATGGGCCTAGATTGTTCATTTTGAACATCGCTATAAGTTCTGGTTTTGAATCCACATTTTCTCGTATCCAAAATCCGAAACCTATCCGTGCTCGGAGACCTTTCGGATAGGTTTCGGAGGGGGTCATTTTGAGAGTAAGAATGAAACCACTCTCTTATGGATTGACCTTTCTTCGGGCCAAGTTGGATCGAGGCGCCCCAAGAATTCCCAAGCAAGTCTTTTTGAATCACAAAGTGATGGATCTGATTTTCAGGACTCTCTTTTCCTTCAAGATAATTCTGTAACCGTTTTGCTTTTGAGCGATTCGTTACCATCCAAAGAATATGGTTGACCTTTCTTTCGTCTCGATAGAAGTTTCCGATCATCTGATATTGGCTGACCGTTTTAAAACTTCTTTCAACTTCAATAGAGATCACTTCACTTGAAGTATTATTTGAAAGTCTGATGTATCCGTCAGATCGATGAAGATCTGAATTGGGTACCCAATCAGGATAGGCCAGTGGATCTACTCGTCTGAGCTCTTGTTCGGTGAACCGAGAAATGCCTTTAGGAATTCCCTTTTGCCATTCTCCTAGATGGAGGAGATTGACGAGTTGATCATGCTCGAGATTTTCACTTTGAAACCCTGTTGATCTTAAAAGAGGAAGGTACTTCTCAATGGCTGCAAACCCTTTTCTTCCCAAAGACCAAAAATACTCATGACCTTCGCCGCCGACTCTAAGCGTGAGATATCTTCCTCTTTTAAGTTGCTGCAATCGGCGGTAGGCTGTATCAGGCTTTTGATTAGGAAAAAACAAGTAGGCTAGAGTCGCAGACGTCGCGATCTTCCATCGCCAAATAAAATAAAGCATCCCTGGGTCTCTTTTAGGATTGAGCTGAATCATTTGTCCTCCGGAGAAGGAGATGAGTCCTTACTCTTATTAATCTCATCTGGTTCTTCCGTTTCAGGGCGCTTTGAGTCCACCTTCGAAGGAGTAATCAGATCTGTTTGCTTTGCTATTGGAATGTTTGCATTAGGTAACAACGCTTCGGCTTGCTTAACAGAGAGATTCGGGGCTTGAATTTCAACACACTCTCCGCCCTCCATCCAAATGCCTCGACCCTTAATGTTAGGGATTTCAGAAGCAACACCGTTATCCAAAATCGTCATGCTCGACGCACGATTAGCCATTCTAAAACAAACTCGTCCATCCAAGTTTTGTTTGGTAAGAGGATCAACGGCAAGTCGATCTGGACGTTGAGTGGCAACAATGAGATGAATCCCAAGGGCTCTTCCTTGAGAAGAAAGCCGATTAGCCATTTGTCTTGCCTTTTGGGCTTCACTCGCTCTTGAACTTCCACCAGCCATGAAAAGCTCAAAGGCTTCATCGATCACGATAATGTGTCGATCAATGGTTTCGTCTTCAGTGAAATCAGACGTGTATTGGATTTTCTCTTTCGGTAAGGCTTTGAATGCATCAAGGTCTTTACAACGATTGAGCTTAAAGAGCCTTTTTCGTTTTTCTAAAATGCCTTCAAGCTTGTGAAGAGCGTGAATCGAGCTTGGCGCGTTTTCAGTGATTTCAATTCGCTCTTGCCCCTCAAAGGTCTGAAACTCAAGCCCACCTTTTAAGTCCATCAAGGTGAATTGATAGTCTTCGTTTCTTAGGTAAAGTCCTGTGATGAGCTGACGTAAAAAGGTGGACTTTCCGCCTCCTGATTCTCCTGCAATCAAGTAGTGAGGAGTCTCTGAAAGTTTAGAGAAAACTTTCTTGGCCCTCGTAACACCAATGAAGACGGCATCTTTTGGGATTTCATTGATATTCTTAAAAGGGACATTTTTAGAAAGCGGTGAGTAGGAATAAAGAATTTCAACTTGCCCGCGCTTCCGATGCTCTTTGATCTCATCGATATAGATCTGCATGGCGGTCTCAAGCCCTTTTTTGGCCTTCTTAAAATCATCTAGCTTGATTCCGGCGCTCGTAACGGTGAGTCTCTTACAATAAAGCTCTAAAACTTCATCTGAGATAAAGCGAGGGACTTCCTCAAGAGGGTTTTTTAGGCCAGATTTCAAAAAAGCTTTACTGAGTTGCAAAATGAGTCGTTGTCGTAAAGCCGCTTGCCAGATGCCCCATAGCCAAAATCCTCCGGTGAGCATGAAAAAAACATAAGTCCAGTACAGGAAATCGATTTTTGGATACAAAAAAGAAACCGAAAGCTTCTCAAACAAGAGGCGATCGTATTCGAGTAAAATAGAGATAGCGCTGATAATCCCAAAGCCCTGGCAGAATCCCCAAGGAAGGGTTCCATGGGTGATTCCATACCAAAGCTCTTGGATGGGAAGTACCAGTAAGCTTAGTCGTTTTTTAATAAGCGTCATTCTTTGTTTGGGGGTGATTTCGTTTTTTTTAGTCATCAATTTTTTCCTTTCATTGAAATAAGACATAGATTTTTTGGTTTTTAGGGACTTCTATTTTGGGAGAGTTTTCTTGGGCAAAACTTAAGACTTCATTTGAAAGCTCAAGAGCAGCATTTGCAGAGCCACCAAGTAGCGCATTTTTGATGCTTGGATTTCGAACGGCAACGCCATCTTGAACGTGGTGGTCTTGAAGCCCTTGAGCAAGACCAGAGGTAAAGTTTAAAAGAGCAGATGCTCCTAGCTTTAGAGCGTACCCTCCAAGCTCTGATCCTTTGATGCCTACAATTTTATCGCCGTAATCGACGGCTTGAGCTTGAATGCTCTCAGATCTGCCACTTGGAAAGATCAGTTTTGAGAATTGAATCAAAAGTCGATCCTCAGTAGAGGAGCCTTGCCCCACTAAAACCAGCCCAGCACTCAAGTACTGTCTTCCTAGAAAATGAAGTGGTTTGGTGAGTTTTGCCTTTAGGAGTCCATTTGATGCTCCACTCACCAAAACCGCTTCTCCCATGGCGCCACTTGGAATGAGATCGTTTTTATTGCGAGTGATCTTTCCTGGACCAGGGTAGGTAATGACCTTCCTTTTTCGAACTGATTTTTTGGATCGTCTTTTTGACTCGAGTCGTTTTTTTTCATTAGACTCAGAATAAAAATCAATATTCAAATCAACGATCTGACTGGGATTGATTTCTGGAAGACCAAAAAGTCCGCCCACTCTTCTTTTTTCTTCATCCGTCTCAGATAGAACGAGAGCCAGAGATAGGATCGAAAAAATCAGCCCCATTGAAATCCATCTCAAATGTCTAATAGACACTCTTTTTCGATAAGGAGAGCTCACTTGAAAGGCAATACCTTGGCTTTCATCAATCTCGTATTTGATATCAGCACTCATTGAATCTTCTCCAATGAGTACCCTTTGTCTTTTATGATAATGATCGTTGAAGCGTTTTTGATCTTTGAAAAAAGCTCAAAGCTGTAGCGTTTGCCAAAGAGATAGACAAATAGGTTCGCTCTAGAGTCAGAACGCCTTGGAGAGATCACAAGATCATTTTCAATGTACTCAATTCCAAAAGGACCTTTTTGGCCCAAAATGACTTTCTCAGGCTTAGTCGGAAAACTAATGGCGGTTCCTGAGACCGAAATTGGAAGCCTTGCGACGGTCTTCTCATCTAAGAAAACGGTTTTGACTTTTCTGGCCATTACAGAATGACTCAGACAAAAAGTGCTTAGGAGTAAAAGCAGGGTTTTACTTAGTAAACGATTCATTTCGAGTCCTTTTTTAGTTTGAAGGGCTCGATTTTTGAAATGACAAGTCCATACGGATTTGAGGCACTTCGATTTTTTCTTTTCAAAAAGACTTTCAACGGAAAAGAAAAAGCCGATCTCACTTTTCCAATTGAAATCAATCGATCGGTTTCAATCTCAAGCGGATCGTTAAAGGACTTGATTTGACTTAAAATCACTTTTTGAGTGATGTTTTTTGATTTAAGATCTCTTTGCTCGAGTTTTCGTTTTTCTTGCTCTGAAATCGAAAGATATTCCTCATTGATTTCAGTATTTGAATCAAACCTGGCTTTAAGTGCGATTTCAATAAACGACTGAATTTCTTTTTGAGTGAGCTTCGGATCAACATCTAAAATCATTTTCGAAGCGCAGCTTCTTTCAATGATGAGTGGAGCGCGCATCGAGAGCTTTGTATTTGAGATCAATAGGGTAATGACTCCTGTTAGAAGAGCCAGAACTACGAGTCTTAAGACTGAGTTTTGTGAGGCGATTTTCGCCCAAGCGTTTGTGATTTTCATTTTTTTCCTTTCGTTTGAGGTGGACGGTTAGAGTGACTTTTTCGATAAGCCTGATGATGTCGTTTGACGTAAGTGTTTGAAGACGCTTCATTTTGAGGTGATGGAGAGCTTTCGTTTTTCCTATTTGCTTTTCTTATTCTCCCGCCTCTCCAGGATCGTACTTTTTGAACTTGTCTTGCGGCTCCTTTAGCTGGAGTAGAGATTGTCTTTGAAAATCCAGTGGGAGATAACGCTCCAGCAGTTAAAAGAGCACTCGACATTCCAGAGAGTGTGCCCGTCACGCCAGCAATTCCTTTAGAGGTCATGGCATTGACAATGAAGGGCGTGAGTAAAATCGAAAGAGAGAGAATAAGTAAATAAGACGCTAGAGTGATTGAATTGATCTGACTTTCGGGTTGATCAAAAAACTCAATCGCTGAGCTCCAAAGAAGCGTACCTAGAACAGACCAGACAATTTTCCATCCTGAGAGTTCAAAAAGACTTCGAAACATCGCCTTTGTGATTCCCGAAGTTTGTGGAAGAATGAAAAATGAAATGAGTAACGGCGAAAACGCATATAAAAGAGTCGATGCAAAAAGAATTGCAGCATCAAAGAATAAAACCGTAAATTGCAGAACAAAGTACGCAAAGTAGCTCACAATCAGTAAAATCGAGCCTCGAATCGAAGTCCAACTCCATGAGAGTGTTTTTAATTTTTCGGATGCTTTTCCCAAGACGCTTTCAACTTGATTGAGAGATCCGAGCTTCTCACAGATCGCATCTGTAACTTCAGCTAGAGTATTAGAGATTTCAGGGTATGAGATCAGTAAGATGGCTGAAATAAAGACCCTTCCGACCAAGGGAGTGAATGCCGGAAGGGCCCCTATGGGAATCTTAAAGTATTCAATTAAGACTCCAACCAATAAAAATAAAGTCGCAAACCCATAGAAATAGGATTCAAAAATTGAGTGAATCGTTTTTGCTTCTTGAGATAAGAGTGAAAAATCAATCATTTGTTTCTCCGTTAAAACCTAGGCAATCTAAATTGGGGGTTTTGTGATTTCATGGCCTGACTTAAAGTCATCGATGAGTTTTGAATCCCTCGAACTTCTTCTTTGTCTTTCTTGTTTTGAATCGCAAGCGTTTGAGCTTGAAGTTTGAGTCCTGTTGCTTGAGCGCGAAGGCTTTGATTTAGAACATGTAAAACCACTCCAAGAGACTGAGCCGTTAGCTTTGAAGCGCCCGCGGGAGAAGTGCGTCTAGAGTGATTTTTGATGGATTCGCCAATTTGATCGATATTTTTTGAATAGCGATAGATTTGATTGTTTAAAGAAATCGCTTCAGAAGCGATTTGATCAGAATTTTGATGCACTCGAGTATCAGGTGAATTTGATGCGATTCCATAGATCGTTTCAATCGAGCGTAAGGCCTCCTTTGCCTCTTGCAGTTCTCGGTATAATCCTGGATCCTGCAAAGGGCTCATGGTTTCATACAAGTTAAGGGCATCGTGGATACCGCGATTGATTTCTCGAACGAGATCAAATTGATTTCTACCCGTGTCGACAATTCGTTTGAGTTGGATGAGTTGTTGAAGCGCATTCATCAGGATTTTGGTTAAAACAATGACATCCCCTCCAAATAAATCTGCTTTTGCAGGAATGGGACGTAAAAGACTCAAGCTAACTAAAATGATGATCACTGATTTTTTCATCATGAATGAACCACTCCTCTTGGGTATTTTTGAGACAAATGCTCGATAATTTGATCAAGTGTCCAGTCAGGATGCTCATTTTTTTGCTTTTCAATCTGAGCAAGATCCCTTGGATCAGTTGTCGATAGCCAAAACTCTTTCGGAGAGGCTTCAATGAGTGCTACAGATCGATTTTGTCCTGCCATTAAGAAGCACTCAGAATAGATTCCTTTTTTCTGATAGAGAGAAGCAATCAAATCCACTTCGTTAGGATTAAGTCCAAGCGTCTTTTTTATCTCTGAAAGATCGTTTTGATTTTGCATTAAGATCCACTTCAAAGCGCAATTAGATAAAAGCGCGTTTGAGATTTTTGATTTTGAGAAATCAGCTAGGTCCTGACTAATCGCAATGGCTGAGGCGTGATACTTACGAAAAGTTCGAAAGACTTCTTCAATAAAAGACAATCCCGCTTCGTTTTTCAGTAAGCGCCAGCACTCATCGAAGACTAAAAACTTCATGCGGGAGCGATCTTTTTGAACTTCACGCCACACTAGGTCCGTAATTAGGTAAAGGCAGACCGATTGAAAATCAGGAAACGACTCCAGTCCTTTCAAATCAAAGGCCACAATGTCTCGGGTGAGGTTGACGGTCGTATCTTGATCTAAGAATTTTCCGTAAGGCGTGTCTCCGCACCACTGGGTTAAGATTCGACCAAACTTTTGAATATTCGAATCAGAGTGAGAAAGAAAGGCTTGCCTTAAGTCACTGAGCTTCGGACGTGTAAATTCACCGTATAGTGATCGAATGATGCTCTCTACTTCTGAACGCTCAAGCTTAGGAAGCCTTTCTTTCTCATCTTCTTTTAAAATCAACTCCAGTAAACCAAGTAGGAATTTTACCTTTTGGTCATTTGGAGTTTTTTCGCCTCTACACAAATCAAAGGGATTAATAGAAAGATTTTGATTTAGGCCCAGGGGAACGACTTGCCCTGAGAGATTCTCGCAAAGTTTTTCGTAAGAACCCCCGATATCAACAAAGAAAATCTTAGGGTCTTCTTTGAGCATCTGAAGCAGTAAAACGTTTGTTAAAAACGATTTTCCTGATCCAGATGCTCCAGAAATCAACTGATTGGCATTTGAAAGACTCATGTCAAAGGGGTCGATTTTTAATAAACTCCCCATTCTAGATTGAAGTAAAATCCGAGCCTTCTCGTGCCCAAGCCATGGACCAAAAAGAGGTAGAAGGTCTGCAAGGTTTGATGTTTTAATTCGCTTTTGACGATCCATGCACCTAGCGTGAGGAATGGCTAGCTGACTGAAAATATCAAATGCAGCGACACTTTCTTCCATCGCTTCCGCCGAAGAGAGCTCTCGTAAGATCGACAACACTTGATAAGCTTGATCATCAAGCTCTTTAGGATCTTTTGATTTTAAAACAATATTCAGCCCAAAGCGAAAGACCTTCTCTCCTTGGCCGATGAGTTCACTTAGAAGTGTTTCTAGATCAGAGAGCTTTGTGCCACTTTCAAGATCTGAGACCCCACTTTGTTTTCCTGACACCATAGAAAACGCAACTCTTCTTTGAGTCTGTAGGGTCTCGATCTCTTTTGTTTGGAGCAATGTTTGAACGTTTAAAAATAATCTTGATCGAAATGGCAAGCCTCCTAAAACCGCTGCCATTCCAGCAATAGTCGTTTCCGGGAGAAGCTTAAGAGAGATCACTCGGTGATGAATATCCCCAATCGAAAAGCCTTTTTGATGAATAGCGACATCGCTAAATAGCAACGACTCTCTAACAGACTCTGAGTCATAGTCTGAAAATGGAACGGATCGATCAGGATTCCATTGCTCGTAGATCAACTTTGAGGTTTCTTTGGAACTTAAAACGCTTGCCTTAAAGCCTAATGACTCCAAGCCATTTAAAATCTGATCTTGAATTTGACTGACTCTTTCGATTTGAGTGTTCAACTCACTTTCAGCGATCTTTTGAAACTTCTTTTCTGATTGAAAAAGACTTGTTTTTGATATGAGTTTTTTATCTTGCTCCACTCGAACAAAGAGCTTCAAAGGGTAGCGTGGAATCATCTCATCGGAATCGAGCTTTTTTAGATACTGAACTCGATCCGATACTGTCTTTTGGATTTGCTCGTTAATTGAGGAAGAAAGATTCGTTTGGTATTCGGACAATAACGAATCATTTTTGCCTTCAATGTCTTGAACAAACTGAAGATTAATTCCAGGCTCAAGTCCATTTAAAAAGCTAGAGATTTGATCATGAAAATGATTGATTTCTTCGTCAGAAGAGCAAGAAATGTCCTTTTGACAGAGACTTAACCCAAAACCGATCGATCCATCTGAGAACAAAGTAAATTCGTCCTTAAAGCCCCAGATTTCTAAATAGTCAGCTAAAGCGTTAGTTGTGATCATAAGATTCCTCAATTTCTTTGTTTTGATTGTGTGATTGATATTCAGCAGGGTCCAAGAAGGCAGACAAAGCCACGGGCCGAAGCTGAAACTTGATTACATGCAAAAGGTGATTTTCTGGTTTTCCGTGCTTTGAGATTCGAAGAAAAGCGCCGATGATAAGCGTCGGAAGCCAAACCAAGAGCAGCTTTGATTCCGTATTTCCAAAAATGAAATTCAAGATCGCAAGCACCAAGAAAATCAAAAAGAGATCTGGAACCTCAAATCCAAAGATTTGAAGCTTTCGATCAAGGCTTTGGCTGACTGGAGTCGATTTTAAACTCATCGAGGTTTCCTTAGTGAATCAAGCTTCGAATGAAGCTAATGATTGAAGGGGCACCAAAACCCACCACAGCGCCAATGACGGCGAGATAGAGGTGGTTCCTGGCATTGGGTGAGCCAAACAAAAATGAGATCCCAGCAATGGCCAGGCCCAAAATTCCAGCGAGTGGCAAAATGACTGAGATGAGCTTTGTTTGGACAGCAGCTAGGCTTGATTCCACTGAACAGTGTCCAAGCTCCCAAGTTAAGATTCCAACGGCGATAAAAAGTAAAAGATTCCATTTCTTCATTGATTCATTTCCTTTGATTGAAGGTTTTTAGTTAAAGTACTTTGGTAGATTTGATCGATCTCTGATTTGAGGTCGTCATTCCACTGATTCCAGCTTCGAAGCTCCTCACAGCTGTACTGCTGTCCGGGACTGTAGTTGCAGTTCGTGCAGTGCGAGTGAAATCTTAGGTATTCATACGCAGCCCATCCACATCTCGGGCAGTCTTGAAGTTCTATTGGTTCATCCATTCTCAATTCCTTTCTTGCTCTCTCAAGCAAACTGTTTTTCCCCATCCAAAAAAATCCCCCTCTCATTAAGATAAATTGCAAGAAATCGTGCGTTTCATGCCAAAACGGGTAAGAGCTTGAATTGATTTTGGA
Source organism: uncultured Oligoflexia bacterium (assembly GCA_964387255.1). Taxonomy (GTDB): domain Bacteria; phylum Bdellovibrionota; class UBA1018; order UBA1018; family CAUJDS01; genus CAYLWK01. Next base: position 2,387 of record CAYLWK010000240.1, on the reverse strand, counting down.
ATTTAGTTTTTAGGAATTGAGATGTTCAAAAGTGGGAAAAATTTATTTTCCAAATTTGAACAGGAAATTGGATAAGTTTTTGAAATGAAAGAGAAGTTGGAAAGTGTCCAGATTTGGGAAGTGCCTTATTTCTCAGATGAAAGCAGCAAATTTCAAAAACAAAACAGTGAATGACAATCTTTTATTTTTTTTGTCTACAACTTCTATAAACTTATCGAGTAAATTTTTTAACTCGGGTCTTTTTCTGCGATAATCTGAATCAGAATTTGCTGTGGACTTCAATGCATTTACTAATTCAGTCTCACCTCGTCACAGAAGAGGCTTTTCGATGAGTTTTTTCCACATCGCCTCATGAACTTTCTTATGCTTGGATTGGAGCATTTTCTTAAAGAATAAAACCTCTTGCACCTTATCCTGCCAGTAAAAAATCTCCAGAAAAACAATTTAGAGTTTTTCGTTACCAGAGCTCATACACCAATCGAGAATATGTCTTTTGAATAGGTTGGCGATCATTATCGTGGCAGGGTCAAAGAAAAAATCAGGACGTTAGGGTAGTTGTGCCTTAATTATATTCTCGACTTCGTCTTCTGTGATCTTATTCTGAAGAATGGCAGCATATAAAGCCTTTAGGAACACAGGAGAATCGCGATGATTAATCATTTCGGTCCAAAAATCAGCACTGCTCCCTGGACTTAACCCTACGAATGCCAACAACGTAGCCCAATCTGAATGTTTCTTGCTTTCCTTAGGAATCCAACTTACTTCGATTGGATGGATAAAAGCGGAAGAAGGTCATCAATTGAAGAAGCATCATTGTCATCAACAACCTTCAGCAATTGTTCAAACTTGAAGGTACGCGGAGTCGATTGTTGACTAAATGCCAATCCAACAGAAAATAGGCTTACCAAGGGTAAAGTCAGTAGAAATTGCAATTGTTTCAATTTGTTGATCCGCATCTCAACTCTCTGGATGGGCATATAACCAATCTTCAAATGTCTAAAAAAAAAGACAGTTTTCCACCTCTGCAAACTACGACAATACAAGTTTCTTCTCTTGTTTTGGCTAATTTCAACATAGATGCCTAGCATCTATTTTCAAGTCAAAAATCTCTGCCTTTTCATCGCTTCCAGGTAGTTCTCGGAAAAGTCCTGAGTCGCTGTTTTCGGGTATTTGAGCCGGGTGTAAATTTCTGCCAGGGTCTGGATCCCTTCATCTTCAACCTGGTCTTTGTGCTCGTCTGAAGTGCTCAGCCTAGGCCACTCTAATTCTTCTTTCTCTCTATACAACTCAATAAGCTCAGAATCGGTGATTGGAGCGAATTTTTCATTCTGAATAAAACTCTTTTTCGGAAGACGAATACGCTTTGATTTCGTTTTTTCTGACTCCTCTGGATATCCCATCACAAGAGTGACCAGTGGAACGACTCGCTTTGGACATTCAAAAAAATCAATCAGTGGAAGCGCTCTTGAAATCGTCCCGCCGTAAAAACACGTTCCCAACCCCATTTCTTCAGCCAATAGAGCAACCGACTGTGCATAAATCATCGTATCCATTGCTCCCATTTGGAACGCCCAAAGGTTATCAAATCCAGGGTCTGCCATTTTAAGCTCACACCAGTGGTTCGTTCTTGACCAATCGACAAAAAAAGTCAAAACGATAGGAGCATTTCGGATCATCTTTTCACTGCGATAAATCAGTGAAAGATCATTTTTTCGATCTTGATCTTTTGTGATCGTCACACTGTAATTTTGCATATTGCCGGGAGTGGGAGCATGAGTCGCAGTATTGAATATTTCGTCGATTATTTTTGGATCAATTTCTTTCTTTTGAAACGATCTGACTGACAATCGATTTTCAAATAGCTCTTGAAGGTTCATTTGATCATGCCTCTTGCTCTATGATTCCATACTTAATCAGCTCACGGCGCATGGTAGACCTGGTCAAACCCAGCCGCCTTGCCATACGGACGACATTTTGCCTCTCAGTCATAAAGTGTTTTTCATAATACTCTTTATGTAAGCGATCAACCTGAGCGGTAAATTCACCATGATCGAGTAAAACGGGATTTTCACTGATTCTAAATTCTTTAGGTAGCTCTTGCATAGAAATTCGATCAGACGAGCTCTGAATGAGCACCTTACGAACCACATTTTCAAGCTCTCTTACATTTCCTCGCCAACGTTGATTTTTTAGGCATTGAATTGAGGACTTCAGGAAGATCTTTGATTTACCTGTATCATTGTTCCATTTCTTAGTGAAATAATAGACTAACGGTTCAATATCATCAGGCCTACGTCTGAGTGGTGGGATTTCAAAGCTTAAGACATTAAGCCTATAATAAAGATCGGGTAAGAATTTTTTCTCATTAACCAGTTTTTCAAGAATCG
>CAYLWK010000239.1:0-4784 GCA_964387255.1 uncultured Oligoflexia bacterium | reverse complement strand
GCAAACCACTCGGCATCCCACCGAACGCTTGGCAGAGCATAATAGTAGATTTGAAGAATATGCCGGTCAGGTTGTCAAAAATACTGGCCAAAAATGGGTGTTGAAGACCTATATACCGGTGCCCGATACCACATGGGCTGAAGCAGTTTTCTGGGGAGCAATTCCTTTAGCAGATATTCCGTATCGTAGAGGGGTTGAAGTTGCGCAAATGGAATGGAAGTGGATCGAAGCAGGTTTAGAAGCCGCGAAGAAGGCAGGAATACGTCCACCCCCAGGCCCAGTTGCGGACCACGTTTTCGCCTATAGAGCATGGATGAAAAAGCGGCTCAAGGGCCGTGGCATCATTCTAGTGGGACATGTGCGAAGTAAGTTTGGAAAATCAAATTTTCGATGTGGCAATGGGCATGAGTGGCGAACGGTTCCTAACCATGTTGCAGAAGGTAAAGGTTGTCCGCAGTGCGGAATGGGCGAAACAAGCTTGGAAGAAATTGAAAAAACAATAAATGCTGGAATTATTTGTCTCATGACTAATCCAAATAAGCCCGGATTCATTAAGATTGCGATGATAAGAAACTTTGTTGAACTAAGCCCTGGTGACGATTCTTTTGGCGATTGGCAAATGCACCGGTATCGAAGTGTTGAAGAGCCTCGCTTGGCTGAAAATTTATTCTGGGAATCGTTGGGTTATCCCCACCCCAATGAAAATGAACCAGTCAGTGTAGAATTGAGTGATGCCGAAGAGGCCTTTCGTGACTTACATTATCGAGTGGTGAGCAAGATTGCATTGAATGAAAGAGCCATGGAGATTTCAGAATCTAGTTGATTCGAAGACAGGATCACCACCAATCCATTCGGTCATAGATTGAATAGTCCAGAGGTTCATACGCTTCAAAATTTAGGTGATTTCCCTCTTCAGCTTTAACATGCAGACGCAGGTTCGAGATAATCGGTAAGTTTTTGTCGTTTCGACCAATTGAAACATACAAAGTCATTCTACGACCAAAAAATCTAAAGCCATTATTTTCGTCCGTTTTTCGGTGGAGCTCTAATGTTTCTTTCAATCCTCCAAAGGTAACGTCTACTCGGGTACGTTGAAATTTTGGTAGGCGCAATTTGGAAAAATCGGCCTTAACCTCAACGAGACCACTCCGTTGCGATCTGCACTTGGCTGAGATTCAGAGCCCGAGCGATTTTTAGCAGAGTTGCCCGCCTGGGCATGGAAGCCGAACCGAAAAGTCTTGAAAGCGAAGGCTGCGGAATACCGGTCAGATCAGAGAGTTTTCCAATCCCTCCGTTTTGATCGACAATCAGTCGCAAACTATCTTTGAAATTCATAATGTTTTTTCCAATCTGGTCTAAATCATCAAAGCGAATATAGACACCTTCGACTTGTTCTTTTTGGGAGCATTCATCAATCATTTCCTGAATGTCAGCAACAGTTACATCTCGTTCTTCTTGGTCCGTTTCTTCCATCCAGATTTTCATGAGATCGTAGACTCCCTCGAACTCGAAGGCAGTCTGAACTGCAGCAGCAACAAAGGGGTTGGAAAGACCGGCCTTTTTCATTTGGTGCCCGATCTCCATAATTTCAACTCGGACATCCGGATTAATAACTTGTGCTTTCATGACAACCTCCCGCACTCAGTAAACCGTCCCCGACGGATCAGCTCCAGGTACGTTTTGAATTTAGCGAGTTTGCGCTGCTCTTCTTTTGGGTTCCCTTTAACGTAAGCCTCGCAAAGCATCGCCTGTGAGAAAATCCCAATTGGCAATCGAAGCTGAACCCGACCGTTTCCCAGATTACGCCACTTCATCTTGTAGCCATCAGGAATGCGGTTTCCAGAACGATCCGTGGCCTGAGACCAGAAATTGGAGTTTTGAAACTTTGGATCATTTGGATAGTTTTTAAGCAGGAGCACGTCTGGTCGCAGTGTTTTTGTGTACTCCTGATCCGTGAACACTCGCTTGTGCTTCAGGTCGAGATATGAGTTTAATGCCCAGGCGGTCAGGACGATTTCCATTGGGTCTCCTTCTGGTTAAATCGGTCCATTCCGATATAACCTTAATAACTAATATAACATTAATAACTTTATGGGTCAATGGGTTTAAGTTACTGATTTATCTCTGGATTTTATCAGCCTGGTTTCGCTTATACTTTGAAACCAAGAGTCTTATACCTGTGACTTCAGATTCCCGACACGTCCTCAGGCATATTTAATTTCATGCGAAAATGTAGATCGATCGAGCTAGGGCGCACAGGCTCAGTTGGGACCTTTCACTCCCACTCAACTCCCAACAAGATTCCCGCTCACTGGAGTGATGTGGGCTGTAATTGCGTGATGTTTTGATTTTGAGTGCGTTGCTGATCTGGACGGTCATCGAAATTGGTTATTGCGTTTGTGTTCGCCTGTTTAGTTTCGATTTCAATGAGTTAGGTGGGGTTGAGAGGGACTCCAAAAAACGGATTTGAGATTTTTGATTTTCGTTTTTAATCCAAGCGTTTTTTGGAGGTGACGGGCGGATTCGAACCGCCGAATCACGGTTTTGCAAACCGCTCCCTTAGACCGCTCGGGCACGTCACCCTCCTAGTGTAAAACGCTCTTTATAGATCCCTCGGTGATAGCAAACGGAAGTCATTGAAGCAATGCTCTAACGTGAGTGATGATACTTGGACGCTTTTATTTTCCAGGATTTGCGCTACTTCCCAGGAACATCCCCCCAAAGTTGTTTATGAAGCTGAAGCTGAAACCGAACGGGAAGCTGATCTTTTAAAATATTTTCAGCAAGCTCTTTTGGAGGCGTAGTCGTGTATGGGGCAGGTGTGTCGCTTGCAGGCAAGGCTGCCGAAAAGATGATGTTTTTAGTTGGTAATTCTTGAGATTTGATGAGCTGTTTGGCCCAGTCGTAGTCATTTTGATCTGTGATGACGAGTTTGAGTTCGTCGGTGGGTTTCAAATAAGCGAGATTTTCCTGAAATCCTCCACGGCACATTCGACTCCCGGGGGTTTTGATATCCATAATGATGTGAACAAAGGGTGGAATCGAAGCAATTGATGCTTCACCGTGGGTTTCAATAAAGACCTTAAAACCGCTTTTCTGAAGTTCGTGCATCAATTCAATGCTGTTCGGTTGCATGAGGGGTTCGCCCCCTGTGAGTAAGGCGTATGGAGTTTGACCCAACTCGATTTGACCTTGAATCTCAGAAAAGGTGAGGAGCGATCCCCCTTTAAAGGCGTAGGCCGTATCACAGTACGAACAGCGCAAGTTACATCCACTGAGACGTATAAAATGAAATGGAAGCCCAATGTGAGCTCCCTCGCCCTGAATGGAAGTAAAAATCTCTTTCACCAAGAGAGTTGTTTTTTTTAACTTAGCTGATTGATTTAATGTCACTGGTGTAGGAGTAGCATGTCGCGTGGAAAGAGTGGAGTTAAAAAAAGAAAAGTGAGACGAGCTTCAAGCTCGCCTCACCCTTCGAAAGTGAAGAGGAGTGGTCCTGTAGGGGACCCCCCTTTGAAAAACGTGATGTATGTTCCTCCTTATGGCAATCCGGCCTGCATGAATTGTCGGGGTCACAATTCGAAGCACCGTGATTTTGCGTGATCCATCTTTCGATGGTCTTGCCTTTTTCAAAAGGGGCAGGTGTTCCCACCTCTTCATACGCCCACTTCCGTGGAGCAAACTTCAAATTTTTAGAATTGAAAAACGCTGATCCCGATTCCCCACGTCCAACTCCCATGATTTTTTACCACAACAAACCTTACTTCTTAGAATAATGCGATGCATCAATCAAATCAAGTGATTTTCCTCCCTGGGTATGTCATTTTGAACCCATGAAAAGGCAAATTGAGCGGACGTGGGTCTCCTTGACTTTTGGGGAGCATGAAAAAAGGGGTCGGCCATTGAGCGTGATGTGGGGCCTTGGTGGCATCCTGTGCGTTTTTCTGGGGTCTTTTTGGGTTGGGGAAGTTCGAGGACTCCTTCCAATAGCCAATGGAGCCCCCTCCGAGGAAACACAGAGTTTTTCTGAAACAGTGGATCCAACTGCTCGATCCCTTGCCATGGAAGAAGAGGACGAAGATCCTTACCAAGGTCTAAAGCGCTACACAGATGAGTACGTTCGCCATCACCAACTTCGATCCCTTGGAGTGGTGAAGGTGAATAATCGCCGAGGGGATATCATTGTTCGAAATTGGACGTTAGATAAAATCCGAATTCAGGTGTACCGAGAGGCCTATGGTGTGACCCAAACCAAAGCAGAAGAGCTCGCACAAAGCACTGATGTGGACATCCGAGAATATGGCAATCAAGTTGAGATCTTAGCCCGTTATGGCAAAGGTCTTTCGATTACAGAAAAACTTTCTGAACGTCAAAATCCGCTTGCAAGACTCTCGCTTGTGATCGATGCACCTCATTCCGTCGGGTTGGAACTCTGGACGGTGAATGGGTCGGTTTCAGTGAAAGACTGGAATGGAAATGTGGCAATTCGAAGTGATGACGGTGAAGTTGAGGTTTCAAAGCTGGAAGGGGAGCAACTTCAAATCACCTGTGCTGCTTGCCCGATTTCTCTTTCTGATATTGAAGCCAATATGCGCATTGTGGCGGGTCAACGCAATGTTCGTGGCTATAAAATTAGAGGTGAACGCCTTTACCTTCAAACAGATTCGGGTGATTTAGAAATTCAAAATGCACGCGGGAAGCAGACCTATGTCACACGAACAGGGAATCTAAAAGCAAAGGCACTTGAAGGATCCATTCAATTTGATTCCGAGCAGGGGAATATT
>CAYLWK010000238.1:0-3256 GCA_964387255.1 uncultured Oligoflexia bacterium | reverse complement strand
CAAACTTCCTGGGAGATCTTAAGCATTGAAGGAAAGCTTGATGGTCGATGGATCGTGATAGATTGCGCTGGAGTGATTGTGCATGTTTTTCTCGACGCATTACGTGAGTATTACGATCTTGAAACACTTTGGTCTGATGCAAAACGTTGTCCGATTCCCTCTGAATTTTATGGGGATGCCGGAACACGCTACGACAACTAGCCATGTTCACATTTAAAATTCTGTGCTTTGGAAAATTAAAAACACCAGGCACAGAAGCACTCACTTTTCATTACACAAAATTATTGAAACGGTACGCAAACTTGGAAGTGATTGAACTCAAGCCTTACTCCGGAAAGTCACAGAACCTTTCTGAGATCTTGACCCATGAGAAACTAAAATTAGGACCTCACCTTGATTCATCGCTGCCCACGATTGTTCTTGATGATGCCGCTAAATCAAAATCAACGCATCTTTGGTCCGAATTTTGGAAAGATCAACGTCAACTAGGGCATCAAACATTTATTTTTATTTTGGGTTCTTCTTTTGGTCTTCACCCTGAAATTATAAAAAAAGCTCGTCTTTGTATTTCCTTCGGCCCTCAAACCCTGCCCCACGAACTGGCCCGCATCGTTTTAATCGAGCAGCTTTTTCGCTCGCTGAGCTATCTTCATCAGCATCCTTATCATCATGCCTCTCGCTTGGATGAACGTCTGACCTGAAAAAAAATCTTTGCAAGTTGCTTGGGTTTAGGCAAACTACGGCTCTATGCTTCAATCTCATCGGATTCGACTTCGGGGAAAACAACGAACTAAAAAAAAACGTCATTTTGCTGTGCTCACTAGCGGAGGAGATGCGCCGGGAATGAATGCAGCCATTCGTGCAGTCGTAAGAACCTGCCTCAATCATCAGATTAGCATTTCAGGGGTGCAGCGTGGCTACCAAGGACTCATCGAAGGCGATATTAAACCACTGAACCGATCTTCCGTTGCAAATATCATTCAACGGGGAGGCACGATTTTAAAAACCTCACGCTCAAGTGAGTTTCATAAATCAAAAGGACGAAACACAGCATTTGAGCATTTAAAACATCACGCCATTGATGGAGTGATTGTGATTGGCGGAGATGGTTCTTTTCGAGGGGCTATGGCACTTGAGAAGCAAACAAAAATTAAAACCATTGGCATCCCTGGTACGATTGACAATGATGTTCCTGGAACAGATGACACAATTGGCTATGATAGTGCTGTAAACACTGCCTTAAGCGCCATTGATCGCATTCGAGACACGGCAACCTCCCACGAGCGTCTTTTTTTAGTCGAGGTGATGGGTCGCCGCAGTGGATTTATCGCCTTGTCGGTTGGAGTGGCTGGGGGTGCGGAGCGAGTTTTTATACCGGAACGAAAGACCTCACTCAAAGACCTAGCAAAATCGTTAGATCGCTCTTTACTTCGGGGGAAAAAAAGTAGCATTGTGGTTGTGGCTGAAGGTGCTTTTCCGCACGGGGCTTCAGGGCTTCAAAAAGAACTTAAACGTCAAGGCTATGATCCTCGAATTTGTATTCTAGGGCACACTCAACGAGGGGGGGCTCCCACAGCGCATGATCGTTTCTTAGCTTCGCATTTGGGCGCCCAAGCCGTCTTAACGCTCAGTCAAGGTCGATCCAATGGAATGATGGGAATTCATCAGGGAAGCATTCGATTTGTGAGCTTTGCATCCATGGTGAAGAAAAAGAAAAAAGTGAACCCCACTCAGCTTGAACTCCTTGAGGTGCTTGCAACATGAGCGATTTTTTTCCTGATATGAATCCAACTCAATCCGAAGCCATCACTCAGTGGGTTCACCAAACGTTTGAGCCCATCGACCCTGACTTACAATGGATTTTGGATGAAACACGGGCCCATGGGTTTCCTGAAATTCAACTTCGCCCCATGGATGGTCGTTTTCTAGAAATTCTTACTCGCATGGTCCATGCGAAGACAGTCCTCGAAATCGGAACGCTCACTGGGTATTCAGGGGTTTGTCTCTTACGTGGAATGGATCGCCAAGGAACGCTCTATGCGATCGAAAAAAATCCTGAACATGCACAGTTAGCTCGCAAACACTTCAATCAACTTGGCTATGAAAGCCAAGTTAAGTTGATCATACAGCCAGCACTAGAGGCACTTCATTCTTGGCAGGATCCTCCGCTTTTTGATCTTGTGTTTATTGACGCCGATAAACATGGCTATCCGGAGTATTGGCGATGGTGTGCCGACCGAATTCGTCCTGGAGGGCTTCTCGTAGCTGATAACACGCTCGCATTTGGTCAACTTGCAAACACTGAGTTTCATTCGAAAAAAGAAGAGGCGTTAGTTCACGGACTCCAAGAATTTAATCGCTGTGTAGCTGGTTCTAACCACTACCGGTCGGTTCTAGTGCCTACCAGTTCTGGATTCACTGTGGCACTTAAACTCCCCACAAAAGCAGATTAAGTGGCATCCGCTTTGCTTTAACTCGAGCTCATCATGCTCACACTTTGCTCAGGTTGCCACCAACCTCTTTCAATTTTACGTCAGCCCCTTTGTGAATTCTGCCGTCTTGGGTTTGAACACCAGCCTCATTTGTGTCAGTCATGTGGCCATCCCACCTGTCTTGCTCAAACAACGTGTGAACAACCCTGGAAAGCAGACTCCACTATACATGGCTACTTCAGTCCTTTTTTCTACACAAAAAAAACTCGCTTGGCACTGATGAGTTGGAAACGTCATCGCAGCTTCTTAATGCATCGTTTTCTCACGCGCCACACCAATTTTAAAAAAACAGCAGCGAAACTCACTGGTCACTGCCTGGTTCCAATCCCCCAGGCGTTTGATCGTGTTTTAACGCTCGGCCACTCCCCTCCACTCGTGCTAGCAAAAACTCTCTCGCGCATTTTAAAGCTTCCTGTTTTTCAAGCCCTTCGGGTTCAGAAACCCCGCTCGCCCGTAGGTTCCACGGCTCTCTCACAAGCTAAAAAAAACCAATTTGAACGAAGCTTATTTCGACCTCATTTCGAGAGCTCACAAGACCTGCATCTTTCAAAAGTGATCCTAGTGGATGACTTTCTGACCACCGGGGAAACGATACGATCTGCTGCTCAAGCTCTTAGAAAGAACTCAAGAACTCAATGTCTGTCGATTGAGGTCTTCGTTCTCGGAATCCGCCCCGGAACCTTGAACCGATTCCCCGAGACGATGACTCAAAAGACTCGATTCAGATTCAGCCCACCATTCAAGCTGCTCTAAAGAACTTGCCA
>CAYLWK010000237.1:0-5761 GCA_964387255.1 uncultured Oligoflexia bacterium | reverse complement strand
TCAATCAGAGTCTCTGTTAATGGAATAAACTTCACCTGAGTTTGTACACATCGCGTGAGCTGATGCCCCATCGAATATTTTTTATTTTTCAGATCTACCTGACTCAAAGAGTATCCGGTGTAAACAATATGAGTCGAACCAGAAAGTTTTTTTAGCATTCGTTTGGCATCTGATTGATCTTTTGGTTTTCCCAAAATTTGATTTTCATCAGGAAGAAACACAATCGTATCTGCTGACATTAAAACTCTAGCTTCAAATTCAGATTCATCACGACAGGATTGGTTTAGTTGGTGCTGCATGACCCATAAAGCTTTTTCTTGTGACAATCGTTTTACGAAAGATGAAGGAGGTTCTCCTTCTTGATGAGATTCATCACATTGAGGAGGGAGAACTTTAAAATCTAGACCCAAATAACTCAGAAGTTCCGCGCGACGAGGAGAGCCAGATGCCAAAATCAAGCCACGATGAGTTATTTTATCTGGCTGATCATTGTTTGAATTTTTTAGATCCATGGAGGAATCTTTATCTTAAAAATAAAACTGAGTCGAAATAAATCGAAATTGATCTTTAAACTCTCTAAAATTATTAGTTTTTTTAAAAAACGTGGTCACCTCAGTTCGAGCTCCTTTATCTGAAACAAAAAAGAAGCTTCCTCCGGATCTAAAAATAGTAGCAAGACCAATACCAGCTCCAGCACTCGTCGTTTTCACTTGATACTCTTCATCTTGGTAACGCTTCGAAATGTGTTTCAAAAGACGCTCTTTATCTAAGCTCCCCCAGTGATCAATCGCAGTGATTCCGACATACTGAGAATCGTACGCCACTTTCATTTCAACTTGTGACTTATCTTTTAGTTCAAACACTTTATTCCTTGGGGTCGATTGATAAATTTGCTTGCCAAGTTCGTCTACTGGCGCATCAAACATGGCGTTCATAATAAGCTCATCGACTGCATTGGCGATCACTGTTGCCATTCTCGTTTTAAACTGAGCTTGAATCAAAAAATTTTTTACCGCTTCGACTCCATTTTGTTTCTGTGCTGTGGATTGAAAATTTACAGTCTGAACGTTTGCACTGCTTGAGAAAAACCTTTCTGTCCCAAAGGCACGTTCTTGAGTGGAAGACTTAACTAGCATTCCATAACGTTTACCCGCAATGGATGGGTCTTGATATTTTCTTGAAATAAAACTTCCAAAAACAGGGCTCAAGAGAACTTCCTTGGCTTGTGGGAGCTCTTGATTACTTATGACATGAATTGCATTGGGGTTTATTTTTTCTGAATAAATTCCAAACGTCTGTCCGATGGCGTCTTCAAATTGTTTAAATGTGGAATTTTCTTCCACATCAATAAAGATAATAGGTTCCTCAGTTCCTTGAATGGCGGTGATTGCATCAGGGATGCTTGCCTTTTGCTCTAACGCAACCCCTACTTCTTCAGCAACGGATTGCCCGAAAGTTAAGTCTTCTGCACGGTCAGAGATGAGGATTAATTTTTTTGGCAAAATCGTTTTCCTATCAGGAATCTTTCATTAAAAACCCAAAGTACTCTTCAGGGATATCATCAAAAACTGCTTTTCCACCAGTTTTGGGATTCTTCAAAGGAGGGATCTCAAAATTCATCTTGATTAAATCATCGACTTTGAAAAGTCCGACTAATTCACTATTGTCGTCTTCACTGGTAAAAGGCACAAAAATTGACTCTACGCGTCCGCCACAAGTAAAGTTTGAGATGAGATTGATTTGTTCCACGATCGCGGTGGAACACTCCACAAAGGTCAGCTCAGTGCCTTTTGAAGCTGCATTTTGAAAGTACTTGATCCATGCTTTCACTCCCACTGAATTGATTCGACTCACGCCTTTTGTGTTAATTGTGAGCTTCTTGGGTGGTTCGCCTATCAGTTTTTCAAAATCTACTGATTCTTCAATAGATCCGTTGATTCGTACCGTCAAATGATCGCCGTTTTGTTCTTTTACTACATCTACCACGATTTACCTCATTACTTAGTTGTCGTTATCCAAATTTTAGAGAAAATAGAGTAGTGGAGCAAGATCAATTTAGAATTTCCTTTTCGTTACGTGGCAAGATCCTGACAATAGTTGTTGCACTTTTACTCGTTGCCATTGGTTTCCTTAATTTTTCTGGGATCATTTTATTCACAGAAGATAAGCGTGCCTATACTTATCAAGCTCAGGCCACTGAGGCAGCATTAGTAGGAAAGGAGGTGGATCAAATTGTATCGTTGGGGTTCGAGGGCCTCAAGTCGCTACTTAAAAATCTGAACATCCGAAGCCTTAATCAAAAAGCAAATCGCTCACGCATTGATGCACTCATCTCAAACAACAAAGTGATTGAACGGGTGGGTTTATTTTGGATTAATCCGAACTCAGGAAAATGGGACAACGGCCTTTTATCCAAAGGAACAACACCAAAGACAGATTTTCTAAGCCAAGAATCGTTGGCACTTCTACTTCCTCAACTCAATAGCAATGGGTTTGCGTTTTTCAATGCTTCAACGATCGACCAAGGGGCTCGGCTTGGAATGATCCTAATGGATCAAAAGTCAAAAAAAGACCAAATGAATCTCAGCGCAGTGGGCATTCTACCCATTCAATCGCTTGCAAAAGATATTCAGGAATCGGAAGTAACGTTAACAGATCGTGAAGGGTATCTTCTGTTTGATAAGCGCTCAGAGCAACTTCTTCAGAAAAAATATCTTGGGAATCATCCTCTTTTTGAACAGACACAGAAAAACAAGTTTGCAAAAGGTGCCACGGAGTATCAGGTCAATGATGAAGCCTACTTAGGTTCCTACACAAAACCTGGTTTTGGTCTACGTGTCTTAGTACAGACACCTTGGGCAAAAGCCATGCGAGCAACCTATTCTTTAACAGAAAAGTTTTTGCTTCTAGCTGGCATTGCCATTGGTATTGGAATCATCGCTTCAGTTTTTTTTGCAAAATCCATCACAGCCCCTGTGAAGAGGCTCTATGACGCAACAAAAGAAGTTGCAAAAGGTAACTTTGAGCTCAACATCAAGCCTCAATCTAAAGATGAAATCGGTGCACTTTCAAGCTCGTTTAATACGATGTCAAAAAAGATCGTAGAGCTTATAGAAGAAAGTAAAGAGGCGGTGCGAATTGAAAACGAAGTTGCAATTGCTTCTACGGTACAACAAACCTTAATTCCCACAAGCGAGTTTAAGCATAAAAATATTTCAATCAGCAGCCACTACGAATCAGCCTCAGAGTGTGGTGGAGATTGGTGGGGGTTTTTTACCGCTCACAATAAACTTGCCATTTTCGTAGCAGATGCAACAGGGCATGGTCTTCCCAGCGCTTTACTGACTGCATCCGCTCGAAGCTGTTTTAGCGTGATGCAAAAAATTGCAGAAGAAAACCCCGAAGCATTTCTCTCTCCAGCGGACATGCTTTCATACGCCAATCGCGCAATCTACGATGCTGCACAGGGGAATATTATGATGACTTTTTTTGCCGGAGTTTTAAATTTCGATACCTTAGAATTAAGGTATGCAAGCGCCGGTCATAATCCACCTTGGCTATTCAAAAAAACAGATTCGGGTTTTCAGCTAAAGAGTCTTGTGGCACGTGGACAGCGTCTTGGAGAAAATCTTGAGTTGAAAGAATGCGAAGAAAAATCAATTCAAGTAAATCAAGACGACCTTCTTTTTCTTTATACCGATGGAATTATGGAAGGTACCAATACAGAAGGCGCTCAATTTGGAAAAAAATCAGTCAGAAAAATCGTACAAAGCCATGTCAATCATAAGCCCAAAGAAATCATTGATGCATTAATGAAAGACTTCAGATCTCATAATGGCACAAAACCATTTGACGATGATGTTACTTTAGCTGTGGCTCGAATTCACGGGAGTGGCATTTCTTGACTAAAAAAAGAAAAGCTCGATTTGAAAAATTAGAGATTTTTCTGATCGCTTTTGGATCACTTTTGCTTGTTTCATCTACTTATCTATATTGGACTCAATTTCCACTAATCAGTTTGATCTTTAAGCTAGAAAATTCTCAGTCTAATGAGATCGTAGGAAAACTTAAGCTCACCCAAGGTCAAGTGAGACGAAAACTTGCAAAAGACAGTGCCTTCAACAAACTTCCAGTGAATGAAAATCTCTTTAACTATGACACAGTTGTGACAGGTCCAGAATCAGAAGCCACACTTGAGTTTGAAGACGGAAGTGAAATTCAACTAGGACCAAGAACGATGGTGAAACTCGAATATGAAAGATTCCTCAATTTTCAAGGAATCAATCGAAGAACCAGAGTTCAACTCGTGTCGGGGAGAGTGAAAGGAAAGAGCAAGGTAAAGTCGGCTAATCTTATTTTACAGTCATCTTCAAAAAAACTTATTGTTTCCAATAAAGAAAATGAAAAAATACTTGAAGTCACCCCGATCTCTTTGAAAGAAGCAAAAGAGCGAGCTGAACAAGAAATTTCAAAGCTTAAAGTCACTGAGGAAGAAGATCTCACAGCGAAAACTTCACCTAGTGAGCTAGCATTTGAAACGGAAAAAACCCAAATGCCCACTAAAGAAATTGCTGAGGTGGAGTCCATTGAGGTTGAAAAAACAAAAAAGAAAAAAGTAAGAATTAAAAAACCTGATTTGATGATCACACTGAATGGGATCAAGCCAAATAGTGAGCTGAAGCCGACCATTGAAAGAGGAAAAGTTAAAAGTCTGACGGACTATCAATTGATCGCTAATTATCCAAAAGTTGACTATGAGATAGAATTAAGACAGGGCGAGAAAATCATTGATCAACAAAAAATTCAATCTTCGGGAAAGAGATGGTCAATGAAAACCCCACCGCTGAGTCCGGGAAGCTATTCGCTAGTGATCGAAGCTAAGCAAAAGGAATTCGATAAGCAAAAAAAAATTCAGCTTTCATTTCGAGTGTCTAAAAATATTCTCGGAATTCGACTCAATGACCCTTTGATTGCTGGACAAAAAACCGCCTCTAACACCTATACGGGAGAAATTGTTGAAGATTTTGATATTTCATTAAGTTGGGACCCCATTGAGACTATTCAAAGCTATCAAGTTTTTTTCTTTAAAACAAAATCTCAACCCAAGGCTTCTTTAATCAAAAAAGCGACCTCTGAAAAAATCACCTTCAAACCTAGCAAAATTTTCAAAGGTAAGCTTTACTATCAGGTGAGTGGTTTGACGCAAAAGGGATTTCATGTGAGCTCTGTGAGGAAAGCCTTTCGATTTGATTTTCTTCCTCCTGTTTTAAAGTTCCCAAAAGACCAGGCCCGCTTGACGCTTAGTGAAGTTAAAAAAGACAAAGGCGAAGTGCTTTTTACTTGGCAAAAGACCAATTTCACCGATTACTACGAACTCACTGTTGCCAAAGACCCCAGTTTTAACAAAGTGATTCACTCAGAAAAAAACCCTGGGAATTTTTCAGCTGTAAAAATCGAATCTCAGGGCAGCTACTGGTGGCGAGTGAGAAGCTTTGGTCAGGGTGTCTATAGCCCTTATACAAAGCCAAATACTTTCGTAATAAAGTAATAGACGACACTATTCGATTCAGATAATCAGATCTTATGCCAAAGCTAGAGTTAAACTGTACGGTCACTGAAAACAAATGGGTCACTCCGACAACTTTTATTCTAAAATTCAAAACAGAGCCGACATTTCAATTTATCCCTGGTCAATTTATCAGCACAATTATTCCAGGTGCTGGCCCTAAAGGAAGAGACTTAAGAAGAGCCTATTCCATTG
>CAYLWK010000236.1:0-6257 GCA_964387255.1 uncultured Oligoflexia bacterium | reverse complement strand
AAGCTCAAAAAGAAAAAGCTCAGTTATCTCAGAAAAAAAATGCCGACGATCAGACCATTCCAAGTAGTAGTCCAAGTTCAGCCTCTCAAGCAGATGAGCCAAGGTTTTTTGTGGCGGGTAAAAAAGCACGACTTCAGGTGAAGGTGATGCCCAAAGGCTCTGTTGAGTTTGAAGCACGATCCCTGCGCGGAAAAATAAAGCGCTCGCAATTTCCAAGCAATCGATTGAAAGGAAGGGAGATCAATACCGGCTGGATGAGTCGTGTTTCGTCTCCGTTGAGACTCAAGGTGCTTGAATATTTTCAGTTTGCAGAAAATCGCACGCAGTATGTGCCTTCCCGAATTCAATATGGTGATCAAGCTCCTCCTTCTGCGATCGAACTGCAAACTCGTGAAGGGAAAACATTTTGGATGACCATTGGAGATCGTCAAACGGTTCCAATCGCAAGTGATGCGGGAACTCATCAATTGGTTCAAATTCATTATTTGAGAGATCGACGTATTCTTCCATTTGAAGTGGAATTGGATCGATTTGAGATTTCTTATTATCCGGGAAGTCGGAGTCCTTTGGAGTATTCTTCTTATGTGCAGGTCATCGATGATCAAGCTCCAAAAGAAAGAATTCATATTTCAATGAATCAGCCCTTAGAGTGGAAGGGGTTCACGCTTTATCAGTCTTCTTATATTCCTGCACAGCCTCGGCCTGTGATTTCTATTTTTTCAGTCAATCAAGATCCTGGACGTTTATGGAAGTATTTGGGCTCTATTTTAATTGTATTGGGGTCTTTTTTGCTTTTTGCTGTGAAGTACTTCAAAAATTGGAAACTATTTGATTTTTTACGAGGAAAGTGACGGTGTGTTCGATGATGAGCGATGGATCTCAGAAAAGACGAAGTCAAATGAATAAGAACTCGCGTTTTTGGCAAACTTATTTCCAGAAAAGCTTACGGTTTTTTTTAGTTTTCTTAGTGAGCTTGGGCGCATCAAGTGTGAGGAAAACGGTACATGCTCAGCTGGGGCCTGCGTTTGAGAAAGGACAACCGAGAGAGTCGTTTGAGTTTGATTCGATTCGTGCCTACCCTGTTCTAGATGGGGGTCGGATCAAGCCACTTGAGAGCTTTGCTCGTGAGACCGTGTTAACCATCACGGAGTCACGAACGCTCAAAGGTTGGGAGCCCATGGATTTAATTTTTTCATGGATTGCGTTTCCTGAGTTTTGGGAAAAAAAAGCGATTATCAAAGTAGGCCATCAAGACATTAAACGACAACTCCTTTTGGATCAGAAGCGCCATTGGTTTTCTCCGCTTGAGTTAAAGACGAATCCGGCACTCGTTCAATATGCGACCAGTGCTCAGGTAAAAGGGGCTACCACTCCTGGAAATATCACGAAAGGAGCTCCAAGGCAGAGTGATTTAAAAAAAGTGATTAGTCGTCTTCAGCTTTTTTCTGCTTTTGTCAGTGGAGAAGCCTGGAAAGTGATTCCTCAGTCGAATGAGTCGCCTTGGGGAACCTTAGCGGTGGGAGACACTGCCAGCGACCCCAAAGGGATTCGTGTTGCATTCGGAGCTTTGATCAAAGCCTATTATGAAGGCAATGAAAGCCAGTTCAAGATGATCTCAAAAGACCTTTTAGAAAAACGGGATCAGTTTTTATCAACAGGACGTCTGAGGGAGCTGGATTTAGAAGTGCATTATCAACAGTTTCGTCCCTTTAAATGGGCTTGGATTCTTTATTTGATCGCAGCACTGATCTGGACGTTTAGCGTGGTTTTGACCCGACCTCGTGTGCGGCAAGTGGCTTTTGTGACAACTTGTTTAGGCCTGGCAGTTCATTTATATGGCTTTATTCTTCGAGTAATCATCACGGGACGTCCACCGGTGAGCAATATGTATGAGACGGTGATCTGGGTCTGTTTTGGAGTGCTTTTGTTTGGGTTGATTATTTATCGATTGCATCGGCAGTCTGTGATCATGGCCACAGCGACTGCATTGGGAGCGTTTGGATTGATTGTGGCGGATGCAGCTCCAGCGATTTTAGACCCTCATTTACATCCGCTTGTGCCGGTATTACGAAGTAACCTTTGGTTAACGATCCATGTGCTAACGATCACGATTAGTTATGCAGCATTTGCTTTGAGTTTGGGACTGGGTAACATCAGTTTGTTTTACTATTACCGAAAAGAGCCTGGCTATCAGTCGAGTGTTTTTAAAATCAATCACCTCATGTACCGAGCTATGCAGTTTGGAGTGGTGTTGCTTGCGGCAGGGACGATTCTTGGAGGTGTGTGGGCCGATTACTCTTGGGGCCGTTTTTGGGGATGGGACCCCAAGGAAGTGTGGGCATTGATTTCACTTCTTTGTTACTTAGCTATTTTGCATGGTCGCTTTGCGGGTTGGGTGAATGCGTTTGGGTTTGCTGCTCTTTCTGTGATTGCCTTTTTGTCAGTGGTCATGGCTTGGTACGGAGTGAATTTTGTTTTAGGTGCGGGATTGCATTCCTATGGCTTTGCTTCTGGGGGGCAACAAACGGTGGCTGTTTTTTGTCTGATTCAATTGCTTTACGTTGGTGGAGCCTATTATCGCTATCGATTCCATTCTGCGTCTAAAAACTCAAAGATTACCTAATTTCCCGAGCGCTTCAGTCTATCAATAACGTTCGTTTCAGTTTTAGGATGAAAACGGCCTCGTTTTTGGTACTTTGATGAAGATGAAAAATTATCACGAGTTATTAGAAAAAGTCTTAAATCAGGGTGTGAAGAAGCAAGATCGAACGGGCGTTGGGACGCTATCGTGTTTCGGCCATCAACTTCGCTTTGATATGGCAGATGGATTCCCCTTGGTCACGACTAAAAAAGTACATTTAAAATCAATTATTCATGAACTGCTTTGGTTTTTAAAAGGGGAGACGAATATTCGTTATTTAAAAGACCATGGGGTTTCGATCTGGGATGAATGGGCAGACGAAACAGGAGAGTTGGGTCCAGTTTATGGATCGCAGTGGCGACACTGGAGAACTCCGAATGGCCAGGAGATTGATCAAATCGCCAACTGTGTTGAGTCGATTCGCAAGAATCCTTATTCACGCCGACATCTTGTGACCGCTTGGAATCCAGCAGAAATCGATCAAATGGCGTTGCCACCGTGTCATGCCTTTTTTCAATTCAATGTGAGTGGAGAGGAGCTGAGCCTACAGCTTTATCAGCGGTCAGCGGATTTATTTTTAGGTGTTCCTTTTAATATCGCGAGTTACTCACTTTTACTCTTAATGATGGCGCAGGTTACGGGACTCAAAGCAAAAGAGTTTATCCACACTTTCGGAGATGTGCATCTGTACTTAAATCATTTGGAGCAGGTGAAAACACAGCTGGAGCGAACACCAAGAAAAAATCCAACCATGAAACTCAACCCAGCTGTGAAATCTCTTTTTGAGTTTCAGTACGAGGATTTTGAGCTCGTGGACTATGACCCGCATCCACGAATCTCCGCTCCTGTTGCGGTGTGAAGGGACGGAAGTTCAGCGTGAAACTATCGATGATCGGAGCAATGGCCAAGAATCGAGTAATTGGGAAGAACGGTCAATTGCCATGGAAGATTCCCAAAGAGCTTGCCTATTTTAAGAAAAAAACAAAAGGGCATGTGATGATCATGGGCCGAAAGTCTTATGAGTCGATTGGAAAGCCGCTACCGCAGCGAGAATCGATCGTCTTATCGCGGCAAGCTGATCTTGAATTTCCTGGAGTTAGAGTTTTTCCAAGTCTCAAGCGAGCCATCGATGATTTGAAGCTCCATGGAGCATCCTATCCTTTAGAGGAAGTGTTTGTGACAGGTGGCGGAGAAATTTACGCTCAAGCGCTTCCACTTGCCGATCGGATCTATCTCACGGTGATTGATTTGATTGTGGATGATGGAGATGCTTTTTTTCCAGAGTTTGACTTGAATCATTGGCAAATGGTTTCAGAGACCCCAGTTCCTGCTCAAGATAGTGATCCTGCTTATACTTTTTATGTTTATGATCGGAAAACGGATTCTACCTAAAGGCTCAATTTTAAACTTTAAATCCCTGTGAGCCTTGATCAGAAAAATTTACGAAGATGAAGAGGTTGTTTCACCACGTTCAAGCTTTGATTCAGGTGAACTTAGAGCCAGCTTTGCATTTTCATAAAATCGCTGTCGATCATGTGCATTTGCTAGAGAGTAATGATGAAGGATCTCCCGTAAGTTTTCATCTTTTGCTGTGAGAGCCACTAAAGACGCAGCATCCTTCAATCCCGATAAAGCGGTGTTTGATTTTTTAACTTTCTTCCGACCTTTCGTTCCCGCACCCATGAAGCTTTTAAAATCAGCTCGAATCGCTAGATTTGCTGCCTGCAATTCATCAATTGGAATTTCAAGAGCAATGGCGAGTTTTTCTGCTTTTTCCCAAGGAAGTGGCGCTCGGCCATGCTCGATATTGGAGATGAATTGAACAGAACAGTCACACGCTTGTGCGACTTCAAGGAGCCCCATTTGTTTTTCCATTCGATACTGTCGAATCAAATCGCCCAGGGGGCCATAGCTTTTCTTATCATTCGATCGACCTTTAGGTCGGCCTCTGCTCATAGCAAGCTCCTTAAATAAATGAAGTGAGCCTTTTAATTAAACATTTTTTAAAAGCTAGGCAAGAACTACCTGCCTTGTCGCTTGGTTTTTTTATTGAACTTTCTAAGTATACTTTTACTTATGTCATTGAAGATCAAAATCTGGGGAGCCAGAGGGTCTTTACCCTCGCCATGGCTTCCAACAGACTTGAAATCAAAGATCAGACGTCATTTCGAGGACTTTTTTACTTTAGGTTTTAAGTCAGCTCAAGACATTGATCGTTTCTTTAAACGTTATGACTTAACTCATTTTGGGGGCTTTGGAGGAAACACTCCCTGCCTTGAAATCAATTCGCCAAAGCAGCAACTCATCATCGATGGTGGAAGCGGGATCCGTCAACTCGGTTACGACATGATGAACGGACCTTGTGGTCAGGGTCAGGGAAAGATCGACATGCTCTTTACTCACTTTCATTGGGACCACCTCATTGGACTGCCGTTTTTTACTCCGATTTTTGTACCTGGCAATGAGATTCATGTTTACTCCGTTCAAAAGGATCTTGAAGCTGTTTTTCAGACTGTATTTAAAAAGCCTTATTTTCCAGTCCCGTTGGAGCAGTTAGGTGCAAAGATTCATTTCCATTCTCTTGAGCCTCGAAAACCAAAGGTATTTGAAGATATTCAGATCACACCCTATGAGTTGGATCATCCAGATCCGTGTTGGGGGTATAAAGTAGAATCTCAGGGTCGAGTTTTTTCTCATTGTGTGGATACGGAGGGGGTGCGAGTCACGCGGGAGGACCTAGGAGAGGATCTAGCGCTTTATCAAGATGTCGATCTCATGGTTTTTGATGCTCAGTACACGTTGATGGAAACTATTGAGAAAATCAATTGGGGTCACGCAGCCGCAAGCCTGGGTTTGGACATCGCAATGCGAGAGGGTGTGAAAAGGGTGCTTTTCATGCATCATGATCCAGCGTCGAGCACAGAAAAAATCCTTCAAGCAGAGGCAGAAGCCAGGCGCTACTATCAAACTCAATTAAAAGTCGCCAAATCCAGTGGAGTGAAGCTCCACGAAGTGGATTGGCAATTTGCCCACGAAGGCCTTGTGATCGAAGTCTAGAGCTCAATGCCTCAGGAATGAGTCCAGGTTTAAAATTGACAAAAATGCATTGTTTTTGGTAGTGCTGCACTATGTCTTATTTTGTTTTAGACCCAGCTCACACGGACCCTAAGCGACTTAGAAAAGAGCGTGAAAAAGCCCAGCGGCTTAAAAAATCAAATTGGTGGCGAGCATTAAAGCAAAAAGGGAAGTGTGAGTATTGTGGGGAGGTGGTTGGGTCTGATCAGCTTACCTTGGATCATCGAATTCCTTTGGCACGAGGAGGGACGAGCAGTCCTGGGAATTGTGTGCCTTCTTGTCACGGGTGCAATCAGAAAAAAGGATTGCACACGCCTGTCGATCTTCTTTTAAAGTAGCCATCTTTAGATGGTGAGCAAGTTTTAAAATTGAGGTATTCTAGGCCTCATGGTGTCAAGTTCAGGTTTCACTTGGTTTTTTTGGATCAGTCAAAAGCTTTGCCAGCAATGGCTGAGCGTTTTTTTTTCATGGGTTCAGCTTCAAAAACAGCACTTAAAAACAGCAGCCCTGCTTGGCAGCGCGTTATGTTTAAGTGGGGTCA
>CAYLWK010000235.1:0-3918 GCA_964387255.1 uncultured Oligoflexia bacterium | reverse complement strand
CGTTCGGCAAATTTCTTTCCAACTTGATAATATGTGGCTCTTGTAAGCCCCCCAAAATGAATTGTCTTATTTTTTATGCCCGAAGTTGACACTTGCATGATTAAATCAGTGAGCCCATAGATGGGAGCAAATGAATGTAATTTTGTATTGTCTAGCTCTGCTGTTTTTCCTGCGCCTAAAGTGTATCGGAGTCGATCAATGAAAGAGTAATTTTTTCCATTGCTGACACCAAGGATGGGAGACGAGCGTACCACTACATGGTTTAGGGAACGTCCTTTGACGTAGTTCTCACTGCTTAATTTTGTTTTGCCCAAATTTGTAGAAGGAAGCACCACATCTTTTTCTTTATAGTTTCCACGGCGCCCATCAAAAACATAACTATTTGAAACATAAACAAACTTAGGCTGCAAGATGTCTGAATTGGTGAGCACACTGACTGCTCCACTTGTATGAATTCGATCTGCATCTTTTGGTCGTTCTTCCGCCCATTCAACATCATCTCTACCTGCAATATAAATGATGATATCTGGCTCGGTAGTATAAGCCACTCGCTTGACCCAGTCCTTTTTAAGGGCATCGAATGGGAGGTAAGTGACTCCAGGAATACGTATTGGATTAAAAAAATAAGTTGCAAATACTTTGAATTGATCACGAAGGCGAATCGCAAGATTCGAGCCCAGAAATCCACTGCCCCCTACAATTAGCACTGATTTAATACGTCTCACAGGCGTTCCCCCTTTAGGAAGATCTCTTGACTAGCGTACTACAGCTATCATGCTAACGAAACATCAATCAAACTAAAGCCATCCAAGGCTGAGAGTCAGCTCCTTGAATCATTTAATTGTGTGAGTGAATTTTTCTTCGAATCAAAACCTTTTTTTGAAGGTCATGTATGGAGGTAAGTTTAAAGTTTGCAACATGAGAGTATGAGATGGGATGTTTGCTTCGAGATCAATGGTGATTGATCTCGAAGCGGACAGTCCCCCGCGCATTATTTTAATGCAGCCATTCAATCATAGGACCAAGCAACTGACGAATCCACATAAGCACTACTCCTTGTGCATTAAGCTTATGCATTCAACAATTGAACTGCTGAAGCATTTGTGCTGTTAGCTTGACTTAAGACCGAAAGACCTGCATTCATCAGGATGTTTTGTTTAGTCATCTCTGATACTTCCTCAGCTATATCCGTATCTCTGATACGACTATTAGCTGCAGCAAGGTTCTCTTGGTAGATAGACAAGTTATTGATAGTGGACTGAAGTCGGTTTTGCATCGCACCTAAGTCAGCACGAATACTATTGACACGAATCAGAGCATCATCAATGACTGATAAACTGAGTTGAGCCCCTTGCTTAGTCGCAATGGATTCTCCACCCAGCTTGAGTGAGTCAAGCGAGGAGTCCGCTCGTTCGCCGTTATATACGATACGATCCAGAATTGGGTTGTTATGTGTCCCAACTTGGATTTCAAAGATCCCTGCTTTTCCGTTCAAAAGCGGGGTTCCGTTGAAGTTCGTTACATTGGCGATTCGATCAATCTCTTGTTTAAGAGATTGAAATTCTCGATCCGCAAATTGTCTTTCAACATCGCCGATCGTATCAGAAGCCGCTTGGATTGATAGTTCTCTCAATCGAATGAGGATGTTTGAAACTTCATTCAAACCTCCTTCAGACACCTGAATGAGTGAAATACCATCCAATGCGTTTCTTCTCGCTTGTCGCAACCCTCGAATTTGAGCCCGTAAGTTCTCAGAAATTGCCAAACCGGCAGCGTCATCTCCCGCGTGGTTGATGCGACTACCGCTTGCCAATCTCTCAAGCGACTTGTCTAGGTTGTTTCGAGTGATTGCCATTTGCCTCTGCGCATTAAGCGCAGTTGTGTTTGTTGCAATTCGCAATCCCATTTTAGCCTCCCTTCATATCGCTACCCTCCTTGAAAGCACACCCTTATCCCTAAAGGTGTTCAGCATCCGTGCTGAAATGTTTTTATTCACACTCAACGAGAATGGGAAATCTCATTGAAGTGATACCGTTCCTTGGTGTTCCAGCAACCACACTACGTGATCACTAGACCTCCCAAAATCAAGATCGGTAAAATATTTTTTTTATAAACGGTCAATTTTTACCCACCTCTTTAACTTTAAAAACCTAATCATTTCAAGTCTATCCCTGCTGTAACAAACGAATGGCGCTCTCATTTGTTTGGTTCGCTTGACTCAATACCGATATTCCTGCTTGAAAAAGGATGTTTTGCTTAGTCAGTTCGGAAGTTTCCTGTGCGATATCTGCATCCCTGATTCGGCTATTGGCTGATGCCATATTTTCCTGATAGATTGCAAGGTTATTGATAGTCGATTGGAGTCTGTTTTGCATGGCTCCTAAGTCGGCTCGAATACTATTGATCCGAATAATCGCATCATCAATGGTCGAGAGGCTTAGTTGAGCTCCTTGTTTTGTTGCAATGGATTCTCCGCCAAGTTTTAGTGCATCTAGCGACGCATCCGCTCGGTCTCCATTGTAGACAATTCTGTCTAGGATGGGATTATTGTTCACTCCCACTTGAATTTCAAAAATTCCTGCTTTTCCATTTAACAGCGGAGTTCCATTATAGTTGGTAACGTTTGCAATTCGATCAATCTCTTGTTTGAGTGATTGAAACTCGCGATCCGCAAACTGTCGTTCAACATCACCAATCGTATCTGAAGCTGCTTGAATCGAAAGTTCCCTGAGCCGAATAAGAATATTTGAAACTTCATTCAAAGCACCCTCGGAGACTTGAATGAGAGAGATTCCATCTTGTGAGTTTCGCTTGGCTTGAGTCAGACCTCTGATTTGAGCTTTCAAGTTTTCAGATATTGCTAATCCTGCAGCATCGTCGCCAGCATGATTAATTCGACTACCACTCGACAGTCGTTCCAGGCTTTTGTCTAAGGCCATGCGATTCTTGGCCATCATTCTTTGCGCATTGAGCGCAGTTGTGTTTGTCGCGATCCTGAGACCCATATGAATATTCCTCCAAGGTCAAGGATCATCCTGTATCCAAGAACTCATACCATGAGTTCTCACCCACATCCTGCGGGATTTGGTTTAGCCCTAGAAATGCGCATATTCTTCGCGAAAGAGACGATTTCGGGGAGAGTGATCTCCCCGATCATCATGTCTTCCGGGAAAAGAACAATAGCCTACTGTTCTAGGAAAAATTGTTTTTCTACTAAGTGGTTTTGAGTTATCTCAAAAACCTCCCTTTCTTTTAGTTTTGCAAGAGTTGCAGTGCTCCCTGGACAGCATTATTTGCTTGAGAGAGAACTGAAACGCCTGCTTGCATTAAAATTTGATTTTTGGTCAGCTCACTTGTTTCAGTGGCAATGTCAGCATCTCTTATACGGCTATTTGCTGCTGCGAGATTTTCCTTAGTGACCATGATATTGTTAATCACAGATTGAAGGCGGTTCTGCATGGCACCGAATTCAGCACGAATCGAAGTGACGTGACTGAGCGCTCGATCAATAGAAGAAAGTGAGTTTTGAGCACTCGCCTTATCTTGGACGTTTGCCAGATTGATCCCCAATGCAACGGAGTTAATGTCTGCTTTGTAGGGGTCAAACAGTGTGACTCTATCAATTAACGGATTATTGCCCGTTCCAATTTGAACTTCAAAGGTACTTGATTTTCCATTTAATAGAGGGACACCGTTGAATTTGGTGCTATTAGCGATCCGGTCAACTTCTTCGAGAAGTTGTTGAAACTCAACATTGAGAAATTGTCTCTCTTGATTGCCTACCGTATCCGAAGCTGCTTGGACCCCAAGCTCACGCATTCGTATCAAGATATTAGAAACCTCAGCCATAGCTCCTTCGGCGACTTGAACTAAGGAGATTCCGTCCTGTGCGTTTCTTTGAGCTTGATTGATTCCTCG
>CAYLWK010000234.1:0-3522 GCA_964387255.1 uncultured Oligoflexia bacterium | reverse complement strand
TTC
The DNA here is from genome assembly GCA_964387255.1 of uncultured Oligoflexia bacterium. Classification (GTDB taxonomy): domain Bacteria; phylum Bdellovibrionota; class UBA1018; order UBA1018; family CAUJDS01; genus CAYLWK01. Next base: position 3,519 of record CAYLWK010000234.1, on the reverse strand, counting down.
AATGATTCTCATTAAAGGTTCACTTGAAGAATCTCGACCTTAGAGGCAGACTATAGCCATGTCAGCTATTATCAATGAAAAAGGGAAGTCAAAAGAAGAAATCGAAGCTCTCGAGATTGCAGAAGATTCTCGAGAGACACAATGGAATGAACCTTCGTTTGTTGCCGATTTATTCATGGGCAATGTGCAAACGGATGCTGTGCTTCCATTTCCGCTTCAAGATGACTCTGATCAGAAAATTGGGGATGCATTCATTGAAAAGCTTAAATCCACTTTGGAAGCCCATATTGATGCAGATGAAGTAGATCGCACCGGAGTGATTCCCGAAGCAGGTGTTGAAGCCCTGAGAACGATTGGTGCTTTTGGTATTAAAATTCCAAAAGAATATGGTGGACTTGGACTTTCACAAACGAACTACTGTCGCGCACTAGCAGTTTGTGCTTCTCATTGTGTTTCTACGGCAGTCCTTCTCTCTGCGCATCAAAGCATTGGGGTTCCAGTACCGCTTAAAATGTTTGGCACTGAAGAACAAAAAAAAGAGTACCTTCCTCGGCTCGCAAAAGGCGAGATCTCTGCGTTTGCGTTAACGGAGCCAGATGTGGGATCCGATCCAGCAAAAATGGCCACCACTGCCACTCCAACCGAAGATGGTGAACATTACATTTTAAATGGAAAAAAGCTTTGGTGCACCAACGGAGTGATTGCTGATATTTTAGTGGTCATGGCTCAAACGCCATCGGTCATGAAAAATGGTCGAGAGAAAAAGCAAATCTCCGCATTTATTTTTGAACCTAAAAAGGCTGAAGGCTTTAAAGTTCTGCATCGATGTCGATTCATGGGTTTGAACGGCATTCAAAACGGACTTTTGGAATTTAATAACGTCAAAGTTCCTAAGAAAAATCTTTTATGGGGTGAAGGTAAAGGACTGAAGCTCGCTCTCAGTACCTTAAACCAAGGTCGCCTGAGTCTTCCTGCCAGTGCGGTGGGCTGGAGTCGAGATTGCCTTCGGTGGGCACGAGAGTGGGGCTTGGAACGAAAACAATGGGGAGCGCCTATCGGGAAACATGAACCGGGAGGTTCGAAAATCGCACATATCGCGTCTCACCTTTTTGCCATTGATTCGGTGACAAGCTTAGCCTCAATTTGGGTGGATGAGAAAAAACGAGACATTCGGCTTGAAGCGGCCATGTGTAAGCTGATTGGAAGTGTTGGAACCCATGAGATTGCCGAAAAAACACTTCAACTCCGAGGAGGCCGTGGATACGAAACGGCAGATTCTTTGAAAGCTCGGGGTGAAAAACCAATTCCAATTGAACGTGTGGTTCGAGACTCTCGAATTAATCAGATTATCGAGGGAACAACGGAAGTCATGGGCCTGTTCATTTCAAGGGAAGCCTTAGATAAACACCTATCCATCGCCGGGGATTTATTGGACCCAAGAGTTTCTTTAGGTGGAAAACTCAAAGCCCTTGTGAGAGCCGGATTATTTTATTCGGTTTGGTACCCTAAGATGTGGCTGAGCTTCACTCCATGGCCAATGCACGCTGATCTGGGCAAGCTTGGAAAACACTTCAGATACATTAAACGAACATCTCGAAAACTTGCACGAACAACATTTCATCTGATGGCCCTCAATGGCCCCAAGCTCGAACGAAAGCAAAACCAACTCATGAGACTGGTTTTGATTGCAACGGATCTTTTTACTATGGCCGCTAGCATTGGAAGAGCGAAAGCTTTAAAAGCAAAAGATTCAAACTATGATGATGTCGAGCTTTTGGTTGATTCGTATTGTAAAGATGCTCGATTGAGAATTGCTTCTGAGTTTAGATCCATCTGTTGTAATAACGATGCTTCTCAAAGAGCTCTTTCTAAGTCGATCCTAGATCAGAACCAACTTTGGATTGAAAAAGAATTTTAGTCTTAAATGAGTTTTTTAGTCATTGGCGTTATTGCTGGCCTTGTTTTAGGCCTTACAGGAGGGGGCGGAGCTGTGGTCTCTGTTCCTTTGTTTATCCACTTAGCAGGATTAAATTTAAAACAAGCCACGACTTTGGGAATCCTCACTGTCTTTGTAGGATCAACACTCAATAGCATTTCTCAACGAAAATTCATTCATCTTCAGACAGCAATCATCCTAGCTTTGATTTCACTTGTGAGCTCTAAACTTTTTTCTGGGATCAAACAAGAACTGCCTGAAATTGTGCTTCAGGGACTGTTTGTCGTGATTTGCTCGGTTGTTCTCACGAGTGTTTGGAAGAAAAAAAAGCCCTCTTTAAAGTCAAAAAAAAATGAGCATCCGATTGTCTCAGAGCCTCAAGCGATTGTGATCCGCAGAGGTGATTCAGTTCTATTGGTGATCATGGGGTTTTTTGTCGGCATGATGGCAACCCTTGTAGGACTCAGCGGAGGCTTAGTTTTAGTTCCTTTTTTAAATTCTGTTATGAAAATGCCTCTTGCCCATTCAGTCGCAACAAGCCTTTTGGCCATTGCCTTGGCTGCGATTGGCTCCGTGGGAGTTCAATGGAAAACACTGATCACTGCGATCGAGCTTCACCATGGCTTGCTTCTCGGCCTGGGGCTCCTTGGCGCTCCATTTCTTTCTGGGCATCTTTTGAGAAAAATATCTGCCCATCAAAGAGAACAGATTCGAAAGTGGCTTTTCACGACACTTCTCATCCTGGCCAGTGTCGGAGTCTTAGTGAAACGTTAAATCTCGACTCTTAATCCTGTAGGAAATAAAAAAAATTACTTCAAAGAATCAAGACCGCCTTCTTTTTGATCCTTTTGTGAAAGTTCATCATACCCTCCGATGATTTGATCATCGGCAAAGATTTGAGGAAAGGTCCTCATCTTTGATTTCTGAAACAAAGTATCCCGCACTTCATCGTTCATCGGATCGATTTGCTTTTCCTCAAACGGGACTCCCCGTTCATTTAAAAGGGCTTTTGCCCGCGTGCAATAAGGGCAGACTGGAATTGTATAAACGATCACTTTAGCCATTCACTTTTATCCTTTCCTTACTAGTCTTTCATATTTCTGTGTTTTTGATTCCAAAGCTTTATTTCTCAGCCCAAAATCAGGCATCTATGAGTTTCACTTGCCGTTGATCCACAGCAAGCTGAATTTTTCCATTTAGAAACTTCCAAAGTGTTTCTCCTACTAAAGTGGCTGCTCCCTGGCTCAACCAACCTCGATCCACCCATGCTTGAGAAGATGATGCCTGACTTCGAACGAGTGGAAGAAGGTGATCAGTAGAAACTAAGTGGCGCGGGGCAATTTGATGTTCATCGGAAAGAATCCCTAAATAACATTTCAAAAGATCGACGACTCGAGTTTCAGAAACAGAAGGGGGAGGATTTTTTGTTCGCTTCGGAGGACTCAAAGAGCTTTTTTTCCCTCTTTCAATTTGCTCTAAGATGATAGCGCTATTTTTTTTCAACTCTCCACGATTCAATCCACGAAAATGATGAAGCTCTTTTTCATTTTTTGGCTGCACGCGAGCGATATCTAAAATCACCG
>CAYLWK010000233.1:0-2693 GCA_964387255.1 uncultured Oligoflexia bacterium | reverse complement strand
TCAACCGCCGAAACTTCCACAGAATCATCATCGCTTTTTTGCTGTACGATTACGTTACATGGCAGCATGGTTCCAATTTTATCTTCAGCTTGCAAAGCCTTATGAGCAAAGTGTGGGTTACAAGCACCGAGGATTCTATACTTGTAAAAATCTACATCAATTTTCTTTTTCAGTGTTTCCTTTACGTCAATCTCAGTCAGGACACCAAATCCTTCTTCTTTGAGTCGTTCAGTAACTTTTTTGATGCTCTCATCAAAGGAGTCGCTGACTTTCTTTGTAAAATAATAGCTCATTCTATTCCTCCATAGTAGTTAGAGTTTGAGACTTCACGCTTGGCCGTGAAAGTCTCAGTATTTGTAAAGCCCCCCTGAATACTACAAGCGCAATAATTCCACCTATGACCAAATCCGGTATTCTTGAGGCTGTCACGGCCACTAATATCCCTGCAATAATAACACCGGCATTGGCAATCACATCGTTTGTTGAAAAAATCCAACTTGCTTTCATGTGGACTCCTCCGTCACGATGTTTTGCAAGGAGTATCATGCAGGCCACGTTTGCTATTAGAGCAACTATCGCTACACCAATCATAAAATAAGGCTCCGGCTCACTTCCGAAAATAAACCTCCGAATAACTTCAAATGCGGCCCCAAGCGCAAGAATTAACTGTAAGTAGCCACTCACTTTTGCAGCATTTTTTTGTTTGGCAACAGAGTGGCCAACAGCATAGAGACTCAGACTATAAACCGCTGCATCAGCAAACATATCCACTGAATCTGCGATGAGGCCAGTTGATTCAGCAATAAGGCCAAGTATGATCTCTGCTACAAACATGACCCCATTTATTAAAAGGAGAATTTTGAGCACATTTGTCTCATCTTTTTCTGAACTACTTTGCCAAAAATCATCGTCAACAGTGGTGGAACTTGATTCAGTGATGCTCGCGCCTAATTTCAAGGGCACTAGAGCTTTCAAAAAAACTTCCTTAGCTCCCGTATGAAACAAAATAAGAGTTCTATTTTGCAAATTGAATTCTAACTTATATGATTCCTCTATATTTTCCAAGGCCATCCGAATTAGTTTCTCTTCAGATGGGCAATCCATCTTCGGGATTTGAAAGAGGGTCTTTTCGATATTAAGACTCACATCAACTCCTGATCTAGTTTTGCCGTCCGTCTATTAAGTAAAAATACGAGGGCTACAGAAATCACAACTGCTAATTGTCCAACAAAGACTTCCATTGTTGGAAATATTCCAAGTAACTCAATCCGTGGAAACAAACTACTTGATGACATTGATAGAATTCCAGCTTCTTGCAAAGCATGGATACCTTTTCCAGCCAAGACAAAAGCGAGAGCAAAGACGAAGAGTGTAGAAATTTTAAATATGAAACCTATAGGGACTTTTCGGCTCACCCTGAGAAAAATCATTCCCAAAGCCACAGCAACACTTATCGCCGAAACTGTTCCTAGAATTAAACTGGAGCTTGAAGCCTGTGGCGAGCTAATGGTAACGGACTTTAAAAAAAGAACTGTTTCAAAGACTTCTCGAAATACTGCTAAAAAAGAAAGGCTCGCCAGAGTGATTAACTTCCTTGTTGAGAGGGCTTTTTTTACTTTTCCTTCAATATAAGAAGTCCAACGATTTATTTGACTTTGACGATGGAACCAAAACCCAACATATATGAGGATAAGAACTGCCAGTAGCGAAGTGAATCCCTCAATACTTTCTGCCTCAAATCCACTGAACGATATTAGTCGTCCAAAAAGAATCCAAAGAATGACTCCTACAGCAATTGAACTTATCCAGCCACCATGCACCCAGTATTGAGCAGAAGCTGGTGCCGAGGTTCTCACAAAGGCTAAAATAGCTGCGATGACTAAGAGTGACTCAAGGGCCTCTCGCAAAACGATCCCAAAAGCTAACCAAAACGAGTAGTCCGCTTTAGTATCTTCCTGTAATACAGCCTTAGCTTTTGAAATTACTGCGACTGCCTGTTTCTTTGCATTCTCGACTTGTGAGATTGAGCCTCTATCTCGAATCTGCTTTCTTAAAGATCCAAATACCGACTCTACTTCAAGGAGTAGGTCATTGTTTTTTTGCTTTATTATCGGCTCTATGGGTTCGATTCCATTCAGATAGGCTTCTAGGGCCAAATCTTCTGCCAATTCGTGATGACCACTTTTATATTCCTGAAATGACTTCTCTACGTTTTCTAATGCGATTTGAATAAATTTATTAGGCTTTGCCTTTTGAGAAGTCGTTCTTAATGACGCAATCACAGCCTCTTTGTTTTCTAAAGAAGCAAGTGCAGGTAGTTCTTCGAGTTGTTCATCGGATAATGAGGCAAGCTTTTCTAAGTCTATCTCTGCCGTAGTTTCATTTTTTGGAGTCTCAAAACCTCGATGCCTTAGTGAAGAGACATAAAAGGCCAGATCCCATTTCTCGATCTCCGGCAGAGAATAAAAAGCTGGCATCGGAGTTCCTTCGATACCCAAACTCAATGTGTTGTATATTTGAAATGGTGAAACTTGGGACATTCTATCAGAATCATGAAAATTGCTAGGCTTAGGGTTCATGTTAGCTGCCAGTTGGCCATCTCCTCGACCACTCATCCCATGACATGAAACACAAGAGTTCTGAAATATGGCTTTGCCTCTATCTAGGTTTGGCCAATGTTGTGGTGCGATTTG
>CAYLWK010000232.1:0-2520 GCA_964387255.1 uncultured Oligoflexia bacterium | reverse complement strand
AATAAAGATCAGAAGGAAGCGGATCTCCAGAACATTCCAGCTTTTCGTGAAATAAGATTTTATGGGGATCAGACAGAGTTTTTTGATAAATCACAATGGCAATCTTTGACGTATTGATGGGATGAAGCGTAAGAAAAACAGCTGATGGTTGTGGGGGATGTACGAGAGCATGAATATCTTGCCAATTTTGATAAGCCCCTTGTGGGACTTTTCTATGACTTAGGTGCAAAGGAGCTTTCAATTCAATGAGTTTGAATTCTGGACCGCTAAACGTGAGTTGAATAGGAACTCTTTGTTTTTCACTCACACATGAAGCTTCATCACCGAAGGCATGGGTCAAAAAGCCAAAAAATAAAAAAACTCCCATTCCTAAAATCCGAACCGCCTGTGGGTGATCGATTGACTTCATTTGTTCTTAGAATAAGCTACCAGCTCGAAAAACAGGCGTTAGAAAACAATGAGGCGTCTATTATGGACAAAATCAGTCTAATAATCAGGCCTCAAGCGCTCGAAATCTCCTTTTCAAGTCTGACGGGATTCGTTAGAAATTGAAAGCATGGAAAAAGAACCGAAACTAGTGGTGAATGAAGAACTGACCCAAAAGACAGCTGAGTTGGCCCGCTTGAAGCTCACGCCAGATGAGCGACGAGACTTTACTGATCAGCTCCAAAAAGTCTTGGAGTATGTGGAGCAAATCAAAGAGGTGAATGTTGAAGGTGTTGAGCCACTTTCACATCCAATCGATCAGCCTTTATTTTTAAGAGAAGATGAGCCCCAGAATGAGTCAGATCATATCTTGGAAGCCGCTCCTGAAGTTTTATATGACGGATTTAAAGTGCCCCCTGTGCTGTAAAAAGTCGAGGCATCACTTAGATTCAAAATGGATCAATCAAACCCCTTAGGTAATCAGTAATAGGAAAATTAGCCATGGAGTCTTTATCAATCAGCTCACTTCATAAAGCCTATCGAGAGAAAAAAACAACTCCGATAGAAGTTGTGGAAAAATTGTGTTCTTCAATTGAGTCGGACCAAAGCAATGCCTTTTTGACTCTTTGTAAAGAAAGGGCTTTGGAACAGGCAAAAAAATCGATGGAAATTTTAAAGACGGAGTCTGAGTTTGAGAGAAAATACCCGTTGCTGGGCATTCCTTTGGGGATCAAAGATTTATTTACGATTCAGGGAGTGAAAACCACTGCAGCTTCTCGAATCCTTGAAAATTATATTCCCCCTTACACGGCAACGTGTGTGAGTCGACTAGAAAAGGCAGGTGCGATCTCAATTGGTAAAACAAACATGGATGAGTTTGCCATGGGTAGCTCGAATGAAAATTCAGCTTTTGGATCTGTAAAGCACCCGACCCATCCAGAGTATGTTTCGGGAGGATCGAGTGGCGGATCAGCAGCAGCCGTTCGAGCTTCTCTTTGCTCGGGAGCACTTGGAACGGATACGGGAGGCTCGATCCGATTGCCTTCTCATTATTGTGGAGTTGTGGGACTGAAGCCGACGTACGGACGAGTCAGTCGGTATGGTCAGATTGCGTTTGCCTCCTCGCTCGACCAGTGTGGCCCCATGACTACAACCGTACGAGATGCAGCCAGCCTCCTGAGCGTGATGGCAGGAGCGGATCCACGTGATGCGACATCACTACAGCAAAAAACTAAGCCGTGGGTAGAGGAAATTGATTCTGGGGTTTGGAGCTGGAAAGGAAAAAAAGTTGGGATTCCAGAAGAGTATTTCGGAGAAGGGATCACTGAGCCGGTTGAAAAAGCGGTACGCCGTCAAATGGATTGGGTGAAAGACCAGGGTGCAAAGATGATACCTGTGTCGCTACCTCATACGCCATATGCCGTTCCGACCTATTATATGGTAGCTGTGAGTGAAGCGTCGAGTAACCTCGCACGTTATGACGGGGTTAGGTTTGGAGTTCGGCCGCCTGAGATTGATCAAGTGAAGACACTCAAGGATTTTTACGAAGAGGTTCGAAGCTTGTTCGGAGAAGAGGTGAAGCGCAGGATTTTATTGGGCACATTTGCATTGTCGTCTGGGTACTATGATGCTTATTACCAGCGTGCCTGCAAGGTCAGGCGATTGATTCAAAACGATTTTTTAAAAGCGTTTGAGCATGTTGATTTATTGATTTCCCCGGTATCCCCAGGAGTGGCGTTTCGTCAGGGTGAAAAGGTTGCAAAACCACTGTCCTTATATTTGGTCGATGTTTTAACCACGCCAGCAAGCCTTGCCGGATTGCCAGCGATGAGTTTGCCGATCGGACAAGATCAAAACGGACTCCCGATTGGCATGCAATTGATTGCTCCTCATCTAGAGGAAAGTCGGCTTTTTCAAGCATCTCATTCGATTGAAACTGCAATCAAGGGAGCACGCCAATGATGAGTCAGCAGCAGTTTGAAGTCACAGTAGGATTAGAAGTGCATGTTCAACTTTCAACGGAGTCAAAAGTCTTTTCGAGGGCACAATCAAGAATTTCTCATGAAAGCTCTGTTGCAGAGGAAAAAGCAAATG
>CAYLWK010000231.1:0-5698 GCA_964387255.1 uncultured Oligoflexia bacterium | reverse complement strand
TGTCAAATACAAAAACAACGGCGCTTTCTCTGGATCGATGGGTGGCCTCTGAAAGTGCAACATGATCATAAGTTCGAAGGTCTCGGCGAAGCCAAACAAGGGCTTTTGAGTAACGGTTTTGATTGGAACTGGTTTTGGTTTGATTAGAGCTCATTAATTAATTTCAGATTTCCAGCAGAGGACTGCTGGATCGTTTTTTTTGTTTCAACCGTCATTGGAACGGGTTTTGGGTTTTCCATCAGGCTTTTAATTTGTAGGATCACTGCAATGATTCCGCCCAAGGCTAGTGTAGCCACTGTGCATCCTAGCAGAAAAATCATTTCAATACTCATTGTCCCTCCCTTTGCCTTGGTTTTTTAAAGCCAAAGTCCTAATATTTTGGAAAAAAATTCCCGCACCTAAAATAGAGGGGACCCAGATACCCACGAAAATTCCAGCGTTTCTGTCGCCGCTAAACCATAAGTAGACAGAAAACAAAAATGAAAGAAATGCTGCTATCAAAATCCAGAAGTCTCCAGCAGTCACAATGATTTTGACATAGCTGCGTTTTTCCGGAGTGCGCCTCTGGTTTGAAGGCGGCGCTGCAGATGAAGGTGACCAAGTTGGATTCGGCTTCTTTTCTAGCATCGCTACCTTTTTTCCTTTCTTTCATTTTTATTCTTAACTCGCAGTGAATGTCGGTGGTGAAGTCGGATGGGCACTGTGAGTTAAACCACTAATTCTCTATGGATCTCCGGGCCCCATCTTGTCGGCTGGGAGAACATCGATTCCGCTTTAGTTGCCTAAAGGCGGGGGATCGAACTTTTCAACTACCTCGAATCATGATGCATTCGGACTTACCTGTGCCTGCGCAGAATTTAGCCAGCGTCTTTGAATGCCTTTCCATTGCAAGGCTTGCCAGATTCCACTAAGCCCGACGAGTAAATAAACGATCGAAGCTCCAGTAGAATCAGCTCCTAGCAACGTTGCTACGGCATTTGTGTCAAAAAGTCCCACGAGACCCCAATTGAGGCCACCGATCACGAGTAGTACGGCTGCAATTACATCAATTTGTTTCATCTTCGCCTCCTCAGGCTGGTTATTCACTTAAGCTTGGCGATAGTAGGCTCCTGAGAGATTCCTTTTAACTCTTGTGCCTCATAGTTCATATCGCCAACTTCAGAAAATAGTTTAAAAAAAACTAAACTCAAAGTAAAGTAAAAAAATATCGTAATAAATACAATAATTTACATATTTATTTGCAATTCATAAGTTATTAAACTAGCATTTAAACAGGAGAAAACATGGTTTCATTAAAGGTCAGCCAGCATCTAGGTGTTCCACCTGAACTTGATGAATTTGCGAAGCAAGTAGGGCTTTTTATTGAGTATTGGGGCTTCAAGCGAGTGCAGGGTGAGATATGGGCTCATTTATATGTTTCTGCTGAGCCGCTAGATCGAAGTGAGCTGATGAGAAGAACTGGCATTTCCAAAGGGTTAGCCAGTGTTTATCTAAAAGAAATGCTTGAGTACCAAGTGATTCAAGCATCGGGAAAAAAGTCACGCGGCACAGTTCTTTATCAGGCTAATCCTGATCAAGAGACTGTGATTCGGAATGTTTTAAGAAAGCGAGAAAGAAAAATGCTGGCTCAAGTCCGGACAGCTCTGACGCTTTGCCGCGCTGTGAGTCAAGAGGAAAAAGAAAATTTTTCTTTGTCCGATGATCGGATGGATGCATGTTTAAAAATGGTGGGTCAAGCTGAAGGGCTTCTTGATTTTTTTCTAAGTCACGACTCTCATTTGTTTAGGCTTGCTGCACAGATAGTCCAACAAAATAGTAAAGCAGATTTAAAGCCAGCTTAAAATTAGTGTCTAGTTTTTCTCTCATGGTTCCTTGCCAATGGTCCATAGTAGTATGATGTCTTCCGTGTCCAAATAAAGCTAAGAATGGCAACACTCATGGCGGTGGCTGACAACCGTGCCCAGTTTGGAACGGTCGGTTTCAACCAAGCAACTCCTAATGTAATTCCAAGCATGAAGGTTGCTGCTATTTTTGCATACAGAGGTACAGATCGATTTTCGTTCCAGTCTCTTAAGATTCGACCCGTGACGGGATGTGCTCGAAGCCATCGATTAAAACGTTCCGATGATTTTGAGAAACAAAAAGCAGACAGCAAAATGAAAGGTGTCGTTGGAACAAGTGGAAGAAAAATACCAATAATGCCCGCAATCAGACTGAGAAAGCCAAGTGCAATTAATAAAAGACGTAAAAGAATCAACTTGAACGACGCTCCGAAGAATTCAGGTCCTGAAACACTTTAAATAGAATTAGAAGCATAGCAGTAAAAGGAATGGCGGCCAATAGGTCAACGATATAGTGATATCTGAGATAAATGGTCCCAAGTGTCGTAAAAAATGCTGCAATCCCTAGAAAAATGCCCACGTTCCGTCCAATCAATCGATAACCACAAAAGGCCATTATCCAACTAATTGCGGTATGTCCACTTGGAAAACAATCATGAATAGAAAGGTGGTTAGAGTCGATAAATTGATGGAGGTTTGAAGCGAGCCATAGACCTTCAATGGGTTTCTGATAGACTGTTTGATATTGAATTTCAGGACCATAAACTGGAAATACTAAATAGAGGGCAAAATTCAGAGAGTAGGCTAGCGTCCATAGACAAAAAAACAAACTCCATTGGTTTTGTGTGTTTCGAGAGTTTGGTTGGATCATCCATCGATAGCTCAGTAATAGAAAAATAAGATTACCCCAAAGAAAAAAAAGGAAATAAAAAAGCTGGGAGACTTCAGTGAGAATTTTTCCAAAAAAAGTTGAATACCCTAGCGTCGGATGATTTTCGATCCAAAGTGAGATCTGCCCTTGAGGGAAGAAAAGGGAGAAGAGTTTTTTTTCATATCGAATCATGGTTTGAGTAATGTCACTTAAGGCAAGGTTGAAAATTACAGAGTCAGTCACAAAATAGTAAATAGGAATCATTTGCGACAATAGAGCACCGAATAAAGTCAATAGAAACGGGCTTGGTTTTTTAAGCCACCAAAGAAGCGCATAGAATGATCCACTCAGTGCCAAATACCAATTTAGAATGTCATCCCAAGGTTGAATGAGAGGACCACTCAATCGATAAAATAGGCCTTGAGCTAGAATAAAAATGATACTGAGATGAAAATAAATTGGCTGAATTTTAAATGAGTGGATCATGGGTTTAGAAAAGTCTTTACCTAAAAACTGTTTAAAGCCAAACTCTTTAGATAGAATATTATGTTGAAAAAAATCATACAAAAAGTAAATACGACAGTCATTCGTCGTTACTATCAGGTTTTACTATCAATTTATCTTCATAATGAACATCGAGGGTACCAAGAGCTGGAAAAACTTTATAGCTCTTTATGCACGTGTCTTCCCCATGAAAATAGACTGCAAGATGCCGTGAAAAAACATGCTGAAGATGAAAAAAAACATTATTTTATGTTCATCTATTTTTTACGAAAAAACAAAATTAAGCCCCTGCGGGTCCCACGTGTTTATGGCTATGTGGATGCCTTTATTGAGCTTGTGTTTGGGAGTCAGACAGGGGATTTAAACCATCAGAGGATTTTGGCTGATCAAAGCCAGCGTTTTAGCCTTTTTCGACTCATCATGATGACCGAGAAACGAGGGCTCAAGCAGGTGCAAGCTGTATTACGGCAAGGATGGGTGAAACGAAACTCAGAGTTAGTTCACCTGTTTCAAGTGATTGAAAGTGATGAGCCGAGTCATTTTGAGCCCTATGAGGCGCATTTAGAGCTAAATGGTGCTCAAGGATTGACTTTCAAAGAACGTCTAGCGGATTTGTGGATCCATTACTCGTTAATGCTGCTGAAGCTTCCCTTTCTATACCTTAGTGTTCTCACTCCCGCGTTGACGAAATTTCCTCATGAGGATCAAGAACTTAAAGACTCTTGTGGTGTGGCACCAGCTGGGACCTAAGGAGCCTGGGCGTCTCCTCCTTGACACATCTTTAGTGATGCAGCATGTCGTCCGATACGAATTTTGTGAACCATCGTCCGAGTGCCAAAAATTTCAAAGCAGGTGAGGTCATCTATCGAGAGGGAGATCCGGGAGATCATGTTTATATTATTGAGTCGGGTCGTGTTCAGCTGTCCATCGATCGAGAAAGCGAGACCTCTGTTCTAGCGACCCTGGATCGAGGAGAAATCTTTGGAGAACTTGCCGTGATCGACCAATCCTTACGCACAAGCACAGCTTTATGCTTGGAAGACACCCGGGTGACTTTAGTCTCAAGGAAACTTCTGAAAGACAGAATTAATAAAGCAGACCCCATTGTGAGAATGTTCTTAAAAGTCCTCATTGAGCGACTTCAGGGAGAGATTCTTGCGGCTGAGGGGAAAATCTATGAAATCAATGAGCAAGTAGAAGTTTATATCGCCAAGGAACGAGAAAAAACAGGAACTGATATCGATCGAGTGGCAGCTTATGAAAAAATAAAGGCTGAAACTCTTCTCGGAGAGGCAATAGAAAAAGAGCAATTTGTTCTTTTCTATCAACCCATCATGGACCTTAGAAAAGGTGAAGTCGCGGGGTTTGAGGCACTGATTCGATGGAATCACCCTGAAATGGGACTTGTGGGACCCTATCGTTTCATTGAACTTGCTGAAGAAACCAATTTAATCTTACCCATTGGAAAATGGGTGATGAATCAAGCTTTCAAAGATCTTAAAAAAATTCAATCATCATTTCTAGAGGCGGGATTTTCAAGAATTGTTCCTTTTATCAGTGTGAATATTTCTGGAAAACAAATTTTAGATCCAAGTTTTCACAAAGACTTAAAAAATGCTCTTCTCAATGCAAAAGTGCTTCCTCAGCATGTTAAGCTTGAGATTACAGAGTCAGAACTTGTTAAAGGGGATCAAGCAAAGGAATGGATTGCTCGGTGTAAAGAGATTGGGACACAGATTGCACTCGATGATTTTGGAACTGGATACTCAAGCTTGAGTTACTTAAGCCAGTTTCAAATTGACACACTCAAACTGGATAAAACCTTTATGGATCAAACACTCGTTGACCGCACGGCACTTCTCATCGGTCGATCCGTGATTAGTTTAGCTGCTGATCTTAACCTCAACGTGATTGCAGAAGGGATTGAGGTTCGAGATCACCTGAGGGTGCTTCGTTCGCTTCATTGCCAGTATGGACAAGGCTATTTTTTTAGTAAACCCAAGCCCCTTGATCAGGCGATCGAATTTTTAGTTCACCGCTCCAAACCTAAGAAGAAAGCCGCTTAAAAACCAGCCAGCTATCCTCTGGGTATCTAGCACTTGGAGATCTTGCTCAATCACGATATCTTAAATGATGTTCTAGAAGGGAGAGGCGTTTGAGTCAGGAAAGTTGTCATGACAAAGACCAGGCTTCGGTAGATTGGTTATTCTGGACTTGTTTGATTTTAGTGGTGATTTTTTTCTTTTGTCATCTTTTGGGAGTATTTCCTCAGGGGGACCTCAAAGCTCTTTCAGGATCGGTGCATGAGTTAATTTTAGAGATGTGGTGGGGGGTTGCATTTGGAATTCTCTTTATTGGTTGGCTTGGGCAAATTCCAAGGGCAGCAGTCACCAAGCTTTTTGGCACAAAAGCAAATTTTCAGGGAATCATGAGAGCCACTTTGGCGGGTATTTTTTTAGATCTTTGCAGCCATGGTATTTTA
>CAYLWK010000230.1:0-4997 GCA_964387255.1 uncultured Oligoflexia bacterium | reverse complement strand
TTTCAACTGTCCAGCTTCAGCCTAATCAACCGTCAGAATGGGTTTTTGGATTATTCCGTGGACTCAATTATTTTTTCAATGCAGCGACCGATCCAGTCAATCTTCAAATTTTGTCATTTGTTGCCCTGGTCATGATGATGATCTCAGTTCTCATTGTGAGTGGTGGACTTCATGGGATCGTGATTTGGCTCTCTAAACAAAGCAGTGGAAGAAAGTCGACTAAAATCACTACAGCCTTTTTAGGGTTAATTGTGTTTGTTGATGACTATGCAAATTCAATGATTGTTGGCTCAGCAATGCGACCGTTGTCGGATCAATTTAAGATCAGTCGTGAAAAACTGGCTTTCATTGTTGATGCAACCGCAGCACCGGTGGCAGGGGTAGCGCTTTTTAGCACTTGGATTGGGTACGAAGTTGGATTATTTGCCGATGCTTCTCAATCCCTGGGTTTAGGTAAAGATGGGTACTCGATGTTTTTTGATGCAATCGCCTTTAGATTTTATTGTTTCCTTATGTTGGCGTTTGTTTTTATCAATGTTTTTTCAGGAAAAGATTTTGGAAAAATGTTGAAAGCAGAAAAACGGGTGCTTTCGAGTGGTCAGCTGTTAGCAGACGGAGCCACTCCAATGACTTCAAAAGCTTTTGCTAAAGTCGAGCCTCATCCAAAATCAAATAAAAACCCGTGGATTGCAATTATTTCCCTTCTTGTCTTTTTTGTCATGCTGATTGGAGGCCTTTGGATTGACGGAGGAGGGACTACTTATGGGTTTTGGTCTTTTTTTAGCCTCACTACCTGGAGAGATGTCATTTCATCTGCTGAAAATAATATTATCCTTTTAGCGCTTTGTGCAGGAACGGGATGGCTTATTTCATTGGGATTGAGTTTAGTTTTGTCCAACGTGAATCCTAGAATATTGGGCCGAGCCTCTGTTCATGGATTGATGGGAAGTTTACTGCCGATTCTTATTCTAATTCTTGCTTGGTCACTTAAAGGCGCTTGTGATGAACTTAAAACAGGTGAGTATCTGATAGCAACTTTAGGACAATCGGTGAGCCCGACCTTTTTTCCAACCATCGTCTTTATCGTGGCAGGGCTCACGGCGTTTGCGACTGGCACGAGTTGGGGCACCATGGGGATTCTTTTTCCCATCGTAATGCCGCTTGCCTATCATTTGGATCACTCTACGTATGGACTGACCACAATGATCTGCATGGGGGCAATTCTTGACGGAGCTATTTTTGGAGATCACTGTTCACCCATCTCTGACACAACGATCTTAAGCTCTATTGCAACTTCTTGCGATCATGTCGACCATGTACAAACACAACTTCCCTATGCTCTTTTTGTAGCCATTCTTGCACTTTTAGTTGGCTATATTCCTGCTGCTCTGGGAATGAGTTCAATCCTAAGCCTCATCTTTGGATGTGCTGCTATTGGACTATTTTTTAAATTTGCTGCGAGGCATCCAGAAAGAGAAATTGCACAGTAGCTCAACTTTGTTTACTGTTGAGCCATGGCAAAGCGCAAGAAACAAGAACTCAATACACCTTATGCAATCAAAAGCTTCATTGGGTTTTTGGAAGGAACAGAAAAGTCTTCGCATACGATTTCAAGTTACCGGTCTGATCTCACAACATTTCAGAACTATATTGAGAAGGAGCTTCATCCTCAGCACCAAGTTCGAATCCAAGATTTAAAATTAAGAGATCTTGAAAAATATGCTGACTTTTTAAAAAACTCTGGGATGAAAGTGAACACTCGAAGAAGGAAGCTTTTGACTGTTCGAAGGCTTTTTCGATTTCTGAAGAAGAGAAATCAACCTGTTTTTGATTTAGCAGACAAGTTGCCGACCCCTTACAAAGTAGAACGAGTCCCTGAAACCGTTCCGTTTGAAATGATTCGAAAATCAATCATGAGCTTGAAGCATGAAAATGAACTGACCCATCGAAACCAGATTCTTTTGTGGACACTTGCAGAGACCGGTTGTTTAGTGAGTGAGGTCGGAAGAATAAAGTTTGAGCATTGGACTAAAGATGGAGTTTTTATTTATGGAAAAAACTCTAATCGAAAGATCCCAGTTTCCCAAGAATTAGTTAGGTCTGTGAAAGGGTTTCAGAAGAAGTCTAAAAATCGAGAATTTCTTTTCTTTGGATATAATAAGTTTGGTCCTTTGAGCTCTCCAATAACTTCTCGAGGGGTGGAGCTTTTAGTAAAGGCTTACCGAGAACGTTTGAAGTTTCCTCACCTGACTCCTCGTACATTTAGACACTCGATTGTGCTGCACTGGTTTCAAACAGGGTTTTCGAAATCACAGATCAGAGAGTGGCTAGGGCTTAAAACGGATTATGCCTTTCGCGTTTTTGAGCCTTTACTTCAAAACGCGAAAGAAAATAACGGGTCAACTTTACTGGGTGAGTCTCATTAAAAATAATGTTTATTTGCTAAACCTGCGGAAAAACAACTGTGAGTGCTTATGAGTAAAACAAGAAAGATAAAACTTGGCAAAAAAGCTCCACTCCCTCGTTGGGTCGGAGTCATTCATTTGGGACCTTTGCCCGGAAGTCCTTTAGCGGACTCGCGACTGAAACCATACGAGATCATTCATCAAGTAGGGTATCAGGCGATTCGAGATGCGAAACTTCTTGTGAATGCCGGATTTGATGGAATTTTAATTGAAAACTTCAACGATGCTCCTTTTTTTAAAGACCAGGTCCCGACCGAAACCGTAACAGCGATGACAATTATAGCTGCAGCAATGCGAGAATCATTGTCGTGCCATTTAGGTATTAATGTCTTAAGGAACGACGCTCTCACAGCCTTAAAAATTGCAGC
This sequence comes from uncultured Oligoflexia bacterium, assembly GCA_964387255.1. GTDB lineage: Bacteria > Bdellovibrionota > UBA1018 > UBA1018 > CAUJDS01 > CAYLWK01. The sequence goes on along the minus strand of CAYLWK010000230.1, from coordinate 2,164 downwards.
TAGCGCACCTTTGGATTTTATCCGTTGTAATTTACTCAGCGGAGTGATCGCAAGTGACCAGGGAATGATTGAAAGTCAGGCAGCTCAACTCCTGCGTGAGAAAAAACGTCTACAAAGCGATGTAAAAATTCTTGCTGATGTAGACGTTAAACATGCAAAGTCGCTTTCCCAATTTTCTCTCGAGCAATCCATTCATGAAGTAGTCTCAAGATCTCTAGCAGATGGGGTCATACTCACTGGGTCGCAAACTGGAAGTTTTCCACAGCCTGAGTCGATTGAAATTGGAATGCAAACCGCCCGTAAACAAGGGGTTCCTTGTTATATCGGGAGTGGAGTCAGTTTCGAGACAATTGACGAAGCGAAAGAGCTTGATGTTGGACTGATTATTGGCAGTGTCTTTCGAAAAGGCGGGGTCGCAGGCCAGGCAATTGATTCCACTCGCTTAAATCGCTTCAAGCGCCTCTTAAAATCTAAAATGAAGAAAAAAAAGGCAAAAACAAAACGAAAAAAAACCAAATCGGATCAAAAGAAATCTCCTTCAGTCCGTCGCCGTCGAACCTCTGAAAACCGCAAGAATCCAGGTAGCAATCCTGTACAATCTGATAATCAGTTAGTACCATAAACAAAGGGGGCCAACCTTTACAGTGCTTTTAGTGAAAACATGGGGGTGCCTTGGCAAACTTCAAATTAAAGCTGGGTCAAAAATTTAAAAAAAACCTGAAGAAAGGTCGCTCTAGAAGAGTTATCTCTCCGAGAGAGGCCCTCAAGGCTCAATCTCGCCGTCCAGCGCTAAAACTAAGATTAAAAAAAGTTTCGTTCCCTAAATGTGATCCTTCTTCAATCCAATCATCAGATCGGAGTTCTAGTTTAATTCCACTTGTTCCGGACTCCGCTTCAGTGGTTTCCGTGGACACTCCAGTAAGTTATTTAGATCCAAAAATTGAAGAATCTATAGGATCGATCACTACTGAAAGATTTTTGAATCCAAATGAGAAACTTCAGTCAAGCATTGAGGGTTTCATACTGGATCAGCGCTCAGAACATACTCAAAGAGCTTATTTAAAAGATTTAAAGAGATTTATGGATTATCTCAGGCTGCGGCGCTTCCAAAGAAAAGAGCAGGGAAAAACAGTGAATGAGGTGATTGATCGACTCATATTCATTGGCTATAAAGATTTTTTGCTCAGTGAAAAACTAGAACACACAACGATTGATCGGCATTTAGCAACCCTGAGAAGTCTTTTTGGATGGTTCTATGATGATGGACTTATCGAAAAGAACCCAGCAGAACGGATTCGATTTCTAAATCCTAAGAAAATCTCAAAAACTGCGGGCCTGAGCGACTCGGAGGTACAAGACGTTTTAAAACAACCAAACCTTCATACTAAAACAGGGGCTCAGCACTACGCTATTTTGATGATATTATTTTATTGTGGAATAAGACGCTCAGAGCTTTGTTCAATATTAATCTCAAATCTAACAAAAGAAAAAGGAACCTATTTGCTTCGACTAAAAGGAAAGGGAAATAAAGAGAGACTGATTCCTTTAATTCCTCCTGTCATGAATGCTATTCGCTATTATTTTTTTATCGCAAAAAAAACACTTTCAGATGGAGGTTATCTATTCACTCCCATTCGAAACAATCGAACCAAAGATATTAAGAAACACCTAGATCCTTCTATGATTTATTATATTGTTCAGAGATACGCCAAACAAGCAGGGATAACCTACCGTGTCTCACCTCATTCCTGTCGTGCAACGGCGATCTCTAATGCCCGTGATCATCAAGTCTCAGATCGAGCTATTCAGGAATTTGCTGGGTGGGCATCAACAGACATGATCACTCGGTACGATAAGCGAAAAACTGCGATTGAAAATTCAGCAGCTCATGCAATTTCCTATGGTTCAGAGCAAAAGAACCGCCTGCCTAATTATGAAGGAGCTACTTTGGAGCAACTTTTAGAAGAAACAGTCAATCCGGATAAGACGAATCGTGCTGTGACGCCGGCCAACCAGAAACTAGGAAAATCGAAGATTCGACCACCTGAATTGCCGAATTCTTGAGAGACATTGCAGACCAGCAGACTTGTAAATGAAGTATCACTCGGACTTCAGTAGTGACTCGATCATGCTTATTGTTGATTGCCCAGGTTGTTATTAAATC
>CAYLWK010000229.1:0-3602 GCA_964387255.1 uncultured Oligoflexia bacterium | reverse complement strand
ACCACTTGGGGAATAAGCATTGAGATGGGCTGTCCCAGCATAGCAGCCTCCGCTTCAATGCCACCCACACCCCAACCTAAAACTCCTAAACCATTGATCATCGTTGTGTGTGAATCCGTTCCCACTAAGGTGTCAGGATAGAGCCAGTCAGAACCATCTTGTTCTCCTTTGAATGCCACCTGTGCCAGATATTCTAGGTTCACTTGGTGTACGATTCCTGTGGCTGGCGGGACGACACGGAAGTTTTTAAATGCAGATTGTCCCCATTTTAAAAATTCGTAGCGTTCGCGGTTTCGTTCGAATTCCACTCGAGCATTTTTATCTAGTGATTCTTTTGAGCCATAAAAATCAACCTGAACTGAGTGGTCGATCACGAGATCTGCGGGCTGGAGAGGGTTAATCTTTGAAGCGTTTCCGCCTAGTTTTTCGATTGCTCCACGCATCGCCGCCAAATCGGCAATGGCAGGCACTCCCGTGAAGTCTTGAAGTAAGATTCTTGCAGGACGGAATTGAATTTCCTTCGAAGGTTTAGCTTTTGGATCATAGTTTTTAATGGCTTCAATATCTTCTTTGGTTACCGTCTTACCATCTTCGTATCGAAGTAAATTCTCCAGAAGGACTCGAATTGAGTAAGGTAAATGGGTAGTGGAGCTTCCTGTGGCTTTTTCAAACTCCGGCAAACTTTCATAGTGAAAGGTTTTATTTCCAATGGTCATTTCAGACTTTGTCTTGAAGCTATTTTGTCCTGCCATTTGCTTGATCCTCTTTGTTTAGTTTTTACTTTAAATCTTGCTTCCCAGGTTTTACCCTCGGTAACAACTCAAACGAGTCAATTCATCGATCCCGCTGAACTGAGAAGCCTGAGCGGTTTAAGTGGTGCCTATTTGGCCAACGGTATCATAAGCTTTTCTTCTTCGCATTCGTCTTTCAAACGTAAACGCAATCAAAAGACCGACTAATCCAATTGCGATCGCTCGAAGAATCAGACTGAACAATGATACGCGAAGGGGAGTTGCTTGAGTCTCTCCTTCCCACTGTGGATAAATCACCAGTTGAGAGATCATTTGACTCACTCGCTGTCCTTCCGTTCGTGCGATGAAGTCTAAAGAGTGTTCATAGGCTAAGGTTTCAGGTTGATTTTGAAAGCTCTTCACTGGCGTGTTTGTTTCGTTTAAAAATTCCGTTGTTTTTGGGCTAGATTGGAGAGGCAAGTAGTAAGCATGAGTTTTTGTTTTCTGAGGTCCATGAGGCACGAGCATCAAGTCAAGCGTGGGTGAATTTTCAACCGCAATGCTTGGCAGAAGGCGAAGTCCGTGACGCGTGAGAACGGGCTGTCTCTGCTCTGCAACGTGGACAGTACGATGAGCAAGTGTGCGAGGAAGGAGGTCGGTCAACGCAGCTAATCCAATTTCACTCACACCAGGATAAAGGTAAATTCCATAGGCTTGTTTTTCCCATAAAAAGGCTGCTCGAAGAAATAGATGAGTGAGCTCAAACGAATCCAACGATTTAATGAGTGGTGAAGGCTCCGGTGTTTTTAGGTTCATAAGATAGGACGTTTGCTTTTTGAAGATCGAGTTTACTTGATCCCAGCCAAATAAATGAGCGATGGCTGCAAACTGAGCAGGTAATGACGATGCTACTCCTGAGGATGAGATTAAGTTACGGTCCTCAAGCCAAAGATATCCTGGTTGGAATTTTAACTGTTTAAATTGGGATTGAAAGGAGTCGATCGACAACGGATGACTTGTGACAGCGAAGTCCGTGAGAAACCCCATTTCCCCTAGAATCTGAATCCCCTCGCCTAAAGTCACGATCAAAGGTGTGACATCAATCGTCGTTCGCAAATAGTTCAAAAGAGCTGCTTCTTGCGTGTCCAATAAGGAGGGGATCACAATGAGATCTGCCTTTGGGACTTCATCAAAGCCAAGCTCAGGATAAACTGAAAGTCCTCCGGTCAATGGAATTGGATCAGTTTGATCGGAAACAACATGCACATTAAAAAGCCCTGACTCACTTAAAACAGAGTAGCTAATGAGAAACTCAGATACTTGGGTCCCAGCTCGGGAGGTCAGAATCACTGCATTTAGTCGATCCAGCGAGTCCTTTTCTTTTTCAAACTCCGAGACGCCTTGCTCAGATTGAATTTCCACGGGCTCGGGCGTGTGCGGCATCATGATTTGATTCATTGTGCTAATGGCACTGATGGATGCAATTAAGAAGGGTGGAATGCAAAAAGCCATGAAATAAGTCAAAATACGATAAAGTTGAGGCATGATTACAGAAATTAGGGGAAGCCTCGGTTTGTGTAAATGCCTTATTTCGAAAAAGGACTTTGTGCTTTGATCGGAGAATGATAATTCCAAGGTTTAATTTTTATGAAGAACCGAACATCTGCGCTCTTTTTTCTATGAAGTAGATGTAAATATACAACGGAGAATCAAAATGTCGGAAATGACTGGACTATTTCAATGGATCCCCATGGCTGGAGTTGTGGGATTGGTGATTGCATTTGTGATTTATCGATCCATCGTGGCTCAAACAGCTGGTACCCCTCGGATGATCGAAATTGGAGATGAAATTCATGGCGGAGCCATGGCGTTTTTAAAACGCATGTACACGATTTTATTTATTTTTGTCGTGGCAGTGGCATTGCTCCTTGCATGGAAGATTTCTACTCAAACATCCCTTGCGTTCATTGCAGGAGCGGTGTGTTCAGTTTTGGCCGGATTCTTTGGAATGAAGGCAGCCACAAAGTCGAATGTGCGAACTGCAGCAGCAGCGAAAGAAAGCGGTCAGCCGGCAGCTCTTGCAATTGCCTTCAATGGTGGTTCAGTGATGGGACTTTCGGTTGCCAGTCTAGGACTTTTAGGAGTGAGTGTTTTATTTCTCATGTTTGGTGATCCTGAAAATGCTTCTGTGATCAGTGGATTTGGAATGGGGGCGAGCTCAATTGCTCTTTTTGCTCGAGTTGGCGGAGGAATTTATACAAAAGCTGCTGATGTGGGCGCTGACCTTGTGGGTAAAGTGGAAGCGGGAATTCCTGAGGATGACCCTCGAAACCCAGGAGTGATTGCCGATAACGTGGGTGATAATGTCGGTGATGTGGCAGGCATGGGAGCTGATATTTTTGAATCGTATGTTGGGTCGGTGATCGCGAGTGTGGCGATTGCTGCAACGATGAATGACACGACTCTCTATCAACTGACACCTGGAAGTGCTTCAGGAGAGGAAGCGCGTCAACTTTTAATGGGACTTCCATTGATTATGGCTTTTATTGGTTTGATTGCGAGTCTGATCGGGATTTTCAGTATGCGCATCTTAAAGGGCATGGAAGCTGCGATGGCATTGAGACTGAGCACCTTTATCGGGGCAGGCTTATTCTTTGTAGGGGCCTACTTCTTCATTCAATATGTTGCAGCCAACCCTGGAATCTTCTACGCACTCTTGGCGGGAAGTATCGGAGGCATCTTAATTGGATTAATCACTGAGTATTACACTGCTGCTAAGCCAGTGTTTGGAATTGCACAAGCATCGAAGACTGGACCAGCGACGAATATCATTCAGGGATTGGCGGTAGGACTACAAAGCACCGTTGGACC
>CAYLWK010000228.1:0-5644 GCA_964387255.1 uncultured Oligoflexia bacterium | reverse complement strand
GAAGCAGCTTTTGCAATGCTTGCATGTGCTCGCATTGGGGCAGTTCACTCAGTCGTTTTTGGAGGTTTTTCAGCTGAAGCTCTGGCTGATCGTATACAAGATTGCGAAAGTAAATTTCTCATTACCTCCGATGAAAGTGTGAGAGCGGGAAAGTTCGTACCATTAAAAGAGAACGCCGATCGTGCAATGGATCGAACGGGACTCATTCAAAAGGCGATTGTGATTCGAAATACCGGTAATTCCGTTTCAATGATGAAGGATCGGGATTTTTGGTGGCATCAACTTGAAGGGGAGGTTTCTTCAGAATGTGCCGCAGAGCCCATGGATGCAGAAGATCCGCTTTTTATTCTCTACACCTCCGGATCTACCAATAAACCCAAAGGCGTCTTGCACACTACGGGAGGCTATTTGGTCTATGCAGCGACGACACATGAAGTCGTCTTTGATTTACGACCCGACGATGTCTATTGGTGTACGGCTGACATAGGATGGATCACCGGCCATTCCTATATGATTTATGGTCCCTTGGCGAATGGAGCCACGACATTACTGTATGAAGGAGTCCCGCATCATCCGTCCCCCTCTCGGTTTTGGGAGGTGATTGACCGACATCAAGTGAGTCTTTTTTATACCGCGCCGACAGCGATACGAGCGTTAATGAAAAGTGGAGATGCTCCGGTAAAGAAAACATCAAGAAAATCACTTCGAATTCTGGGTTCCGTTGGAGAGCCTTTGAATCCGGAGGCGTGGGATTGGTATCACCGAGTCGTGGGTGAGGGGCGCTGTCCGATCGTGGATACCTGGTGGCAAACCGAAACAGGAGGCATTCTTCTCACTCCAATTCCAGGAGTGTCAGAATTAAAGCCAGGATCTGTACATCGTCCTTTTTTTGGGATTGAGCCCGTCGTCGTCGACGATCAAGGCAATGAGCTCACAGGTCCCTGTCAAGGCAATCTCTGTTTTAAGCGCTCCTGGCCCGGACAAATGCGAACCGTTTATCGTGATCACGAGCGTTTTAAAGCTACTTATTTTTCAACGTTTGAGAATCTCTATTTTTCCGGTGATGGGTGTAAACGAGATGCTGACGGAGACTACTGGATTACGGGGCGCGTTGATGATGTGATCAATGTTTCAGGACATCGTTTAGGAACAGCAGAAATTGAATCCTCACTGGTTCATCATCCAAAAGTTTGTGAGGCAGCCGTCGTGGGCTGCGCTCATGACGTGAAAGGGCAGGGCATCTATTGTTTTGTCACTCTGATGGAAGGCCAAGAGGAAAATGATGAACTCAAAAAAGAGCTTACTCAGTGGGTCGCTAAAGAAATCGGACCCATTGCAAAGCCTGATTATATTCAATGGGCTAAAGCACTTCCTAAAACACGATCAGGAAAGATCATGAGAAGGATTTTGCGTAAAATTGCTGCTTTCGAAGAAGATCAACTGGGAGATACCTCTACCCTTGCAGATTCAGGAGTGGTTCAAACGTTGATTGATAACCGTGTCATCTCAGCAACCGCCTCAACGTGAAAATTTCAGAAAAAATCAGTCAAATTCTGAACCCAGCCGGAGGCCTTTTCTATCACTACTGCGCTTTTCGGTTTTCTCAAAATCGCTGGGCTCCGTTTAGACAAGCGCTGACAGAATGGCTCTTGGAGTGGCAACCTAAGCATAAGGACGTTGTTTTGATAGGACCCAGTGGTGGGTATTGTCTCACACCCGAAGTGCTCATGCGCTTTCGATCTATTACTTTAGTAGAAATCGATCCGTTAGCATCTTGGATCTTCAAGCAACGCTTTAAAAAAATGAATCTTCCCATCGAACTCGATTCGAAAGACTATTTTTCCCCAGTTCATGATCACTTTGATCCGGAGGCCACTCGCCCTCTTTGGAATCGCTACGTCAATCATAGTCTCTTGTTTTGCAATATTTTAGGGCAACTGCCCCATCTTTATCCGAAAGCGGTTGAGAAGGAGAGTTTTTTATTTTGGAAAAAATCGTTCACTCAGTCACTTCACGATCATGGAGACTGGTCAAGCTTTCACGATCGCCTATCCAGTACCCAGAGGTTTCAGGTTTTGCCTCAAGATCAAGTCACTCAGTATCCTAGAAGCCTGGATGATTGGATTGAACGTCTTCAGTGGAGTCAAGCAAAGAGATCATCGAAACATCCTGTCAAACTCATGGACCATCAGACAGGTGATTTATTTCAAAATGATTTGAAGCATTATTTTGTTTGGGATCTTTTTCCTGGCCAGTGTCATTTAATTGAAGGCGTTTTTAATCATTCTGCTGATTAAATTCACTTTTAGAATCAAGAAGACTTGGTTTGGTTTTTAACTTCTTTTTGTAGCTTTTTTATCTGATCGGGATCTCCAAGAAACCGTCGATTCACAGGTCTATTATTTTCATCCAAATCATAAACGAGTGGAACCCCAGTAGGGATATTAAGCTCAGGGATTTCTTCATCCGAGATCTGATCTAAAATCTTTACCAAGGCTCGAAGGCTGTTACCGTGAGCCACGACTAGAACCGATCGACTTGTTTGAAGATTGGGGCTGATCTCTGTTTTCCAATAAGGAAGCACTCTTTCCACCGTTTTTTCTAAAGACTCAGAGAGTGGAAGTTCTTTTGTGTTGAGTGACTGGTAGCGCTGGTCGTGGCCAGGAAAGCGTTCGTCGTCAGGTGTGAGAGCAGGAGGCATCGTTCGGTATCCTCGTCGCCATTCGTGGACTTGAGCATCACCATACTTCTCACGGGTTTCAGCCTTGTTGAGTCCCTGAAGCGCTCCATAATGCCTTTCGTTGAGTTTCCAAGACCGATTCACTGGAATCCACATCAAATCAAGTTCATCAAGAACAATCCATAAGGTTCGAATTGCTCGCTTTAAGACTGAAGTGTAGGCAACATCAAATTGAAAGCCTTCTTTTTTCAAAAGAACTCCTGCAGCCTGTGCTTCTTGTTTTCCCGCTTCCGTCAGATCCACGTCTTTCCAACCTGTGAAGCGATTCTCAAGATTCCATTGAGATTGACCATGTCGAATCAGAACAAGGTTTGGCATGGTTAGTTTTTCTCCCAGTATTTCGAGTAAAATAACGAGAGTTTTTCTCGTGTGGGACCAGGAAATAACGTCGGCGAGGTCATGATGGCAAAACGAGCTGCTTGGTGGTGAGGCGATGAGAAATCATCTGGAATCGCTTTGAGAATGCTAGGAAGTAAGATCTTAATTCGGGCCACATTGCTAAAAACATGCTTCATCACCGTCTCGACACTGACGGCGGCTTCGTCTTCTCTCCAGCAATCGTAATCGGTCACCATTCCGATTGTCGCATAGGCCATTTCCGCTTCTCTTGCTAGTTTTGCTTCCGGCAAGGCAGTCATTCCAATGATGTCACATCCCCAGGATCGATAAAGATGACTCTCTGCTTTGGTAGAAAAAAGAGGGCCTTCCATGCAAACGTAAGTGCCTCCAAGATGGGTGCCCTTTTTTGACTCTGACTGGATTGCATCGAATATTCGTTTTGAAAGATCTGCGCAAAAAGGCTCAGCAAAAGAAACATGCCCCACGATTCCTTCTCCAAAAAAGCTATTGGGTCGAGAACGAGTTCGATCAATCAGTTGATCAGGAATCACAAAGTCCTCAGGAGGGTACTGTTCCTGCAAACTTCCGACCGCTGAAATTGAAATAACATTCTCCACTCCGAGAGATTTTAACGCCCATAAATTGGCTTTAGAATTCACATCAGACGGTAAAATTCGATGCCCTTTGCCATGACGTGGCAAAAAAATAAACTCTCGATCTTCAAATTGGGCTCGAACCAAGGAATCTGAGGGATCCCCAAAAGGAGTTTTAATTTTTACTTCATCAATGACACTCATGCCTTCGATCTCGTAAATGCCGCTACCACCAATCACGCCAATTTTTGCTTTTGATTTCATGGTCTCGGTCTTATCGTAGAATCCTTGTTTTGCAAAAGAATCTCGATTTCTCATTAAAAAGATCAAGCTTTTGGAGGTTTTGAATCGGTTCACTCAGTGAGATAGTCATCAGATGAAAATCTTGTGGATGAGCTTGTGGTTGATTTTGGTTGGACTCAACACCTTTTCTCAAAAGGGCTGGGCATCATCCTCGTTTTCTTCGATTAAAATCATGACCTATAACGTAGAAAATTTATTTGATACTGAAGATGATCCCACTCATGAAGATTCAACGTTTCTACCCTTAAAGATGAAAGCGAACTTGAAGAATCATGCCCAGCATTGTCAGACACTTAAAAAAACAAGTTGGGTTCAGGAATGTTTAAATCTGGATTGGAACTCTCAGACTCTTAGTTTAAAGCTGTCTCAAATTGCCAAAGTCATTCGCTCAGTCGATCAGGGGCGCGGGCCTGATGTGATTTTATTTCAGGAGATTGAAAACGAGCGTGTTTTAAAACAACTGAGAGATCAGTTTCTAGGTGAGTTAAATTATCGAACACTCATTGTGCTAGAAGGAAGTGATTATCGAGGCATTGACTTAGGCGTTCTTTCGAGACTTCCAGCAAAAAGTGCTCCAAAGCTCATTCCAGTTCAGCTTTCAGATCCTTTAAAAATTAGAAAAGACTATCGATCTGTCCTTTGGGTCGCACTTGAGCTGCCCGATAAATCGATCCTAAATTTTTTAAATGTTCACCTTCCCGCACCTTTCCACTCCTATCGAGCGAGAGAGGCGGTCCTAAAAAAAATAAACGAAATTGGTTTGAGCTTTCCAAAACATGAGGGGGTGGTCGTGGGGGGTGACTTCAATATTCCTTCAAGCGAAGAAAGCCGAAAGGGGTTGTTTCGTCGCTTAAGTCAACCCTACTGGGCGATCGCACATCAGATCGGGTGTGAGATTTGCCCAGGGACGACCTATTATCCTCCTAAAAGAAGCTGGTCTTTCTTTGATACATTCCTGATCTCAAAAAATCTTTTGGAAACAGAAAAGCCCACTCAAAAGCACTTCCCATGGCAAATTTCAGCACGTTCCATTCAGATCCACAATCCATGGGCGTTCCAGAAGGAAGGAAAGACAGGGGCGCCTCAGTCCTTTAAGCTCACCTCAAAAGCCAAACCGACTGGTGTTTCAGATCATTTTCCGATGCTAATGAGCTTGGAATTTCGAAGGGTCCCCACTGCTCAGAAGTAGAAAATCACAGTTTTTGAGCCAAAAGCAAGCGAGAGCGACTAGCCATGATTAAAAGAATCAGGTACAGTTTCGGGCCATGACCACTGAATCAGGTGAAACGCCTCAATCTAAAAATAGCTCTCAAAAGCATCAAAAACCTGAAAAAGGCAAAAAAGATCCTTATCGGCAGACACTCTTGCTTCCAAAGACCTCTTTTTCGATGCGAGCCAACCTTCTTCAGTCGGAGCCTCAGTTTCAAAAGCATTGGGAACACTTGAGTCTGTATCAAAAGATGAAAGAGAATCGTACGGAACCGTTTGTTTATCATGACGGTCCTCCCTATGCGAATGGCCCTATTCACTTGGGTCACCTCTTGAATAAAGTTTTGAAGGATCTCGTTGTGAGATCAAAAACCCTTGAAGGCTATCGCGTGGACTTCACGCCCGGGTGGGATTGTCATGGGCTTCCGATTGAGCATAAAGTTTTAAAGGAACTGGGAGA
>CAYLWK010000227.1:0-4929 GCA_964387255.1 uncultured Oligoflexia bacterium | reverse complement strand
TTGATCGATTTTTAAATCGAGCAAGTGAAGTTGATGTTGATGCGATCAGCGACGGTAAAGTGACTTACATTGGCGGCATCATGGAACATATCGAGGAGGCTGGGATACACTCTGGTGATAGCGCATGCAGCCTCCCTCCAGCAACACTCAAGCCCGAGACGGTTCAGAAAATTAGAAACTACACCAAAGAAATTGCAAAAAAGCTTAAAGTCATTGGACTGCTAAATATTCAATTTGCGGTCCACGGGGAGGAAGTTTATCTCATTGAAATCAACCCTCGTGCATCACGTACGATTCCATTTGTCAGCAAGGCAGTTGGAAAGCCCTTGGCAAAGCTAGCTGTTAAAATCATGCTAGGAAAATCACTGCATAATCTTGGCATTCAAGAAGATTTGGATCTTCACCTTAAGAATTTCAGCGTAAAAGCACCTGTGTTTCCATTTGATAAGTTCCCAAAGGTGGATATCTTGTTGGGACCGGAGATGAAGTCCACCGGAGAGGTCATGGGGCGAGATCCAACGTTTGAAGGCGCCTATGCAAAAGCCATGTTAGGTGCTGGTGTCTCTTTACCGATGGCAGGGAACGTCTTTTTATCAATTCGAGATGAAGATAAAAAGGAAATCCTTTCAGTCGCTCAAGGCTTGCATGAAATGGGCTTCAAACTTTGGGCAACGAGTGGAACTTCAAAGTTTTTATTTGATCACGACATTCCCAATACACGAATTAACAAACCACAAGAAGGCAAACCTCATTGTGTTGAGGCCATCCAAAAAGGAAAATTTTCGCTGATCATCAATACGACTTCAGACGAAACCGCCATTAAAGACTCCTTTGTGATCCGAAGAGCTGCCTTAGAGCGTAAGATTCCTTACGCAACAGTCGTCGCATCCGCCAAAGCAATGCTCCAGGGCATTCGTCGTGAGCGCTCTCACGACTTAGGAGTCTCTCCGTTATGATGGCCCCATTAGCGGGATCAGGTCACAACACTGAGAATTTCAGTGGAACCTGCTATCATTGCGGTCAGGGTTTAGAATCATCTGACTTTGGCAGAAAAGAAAGTTGCCCACACTGTGGAAGAGACACGAGGGTTTGTAAAAACTGCACACACTACGACCCGTCATATCACAATGAGTGTAAAGAGACTCAAGCCGATCGAGTCGTTGAAAAAGAGCGCTCTAATTTCTGTGACTATTTTCACCCGTCTCATTCTGATCAAAAAGAAAAAGCCTCGCAAGCAGAAGATCTCAGAGCTGCTGCAGAAAAACTCTTTAAAAAATAGGTTTTATTTATTGATTGATTTTCAGACACCTCGGCTTATGCTTTTTTAAGTATCCGTCTACAAAGGAGATTCGCCTTAATGAATCAAAGAACTGAGAAATTCGATTTTAAAAATAAAACTGGAGAGATTCTTTCTGGTAGGCTTGAGATCCCTAGTGGAGGAATAGAAAGTGTTGCGCTTTTTGCACATTGCTTTACTTGCTCTAAAAACAGCCTTGCTGCTACTCGAATTTCAAAAGAACTCAGCGAACAAGGCGTTGCGGTGCTTCGGTTTGACTTCACAGGACTGGGCAACTCTCAAGGCGATTTTTCAAACACCCATTTTTCATCAAATTGTGATGATTTGATTTCGGCCTATGAGGCACTTTCAGAAAAATTTCAACCACCCGAACTTTTGATTGGACATAGTCTAGGTGGAGCTGCTGTAATAAAAGTGGCTTCCGAACTCGAATCGCTCCACTCCATTGTAACCCTAGGAGCTCCAAGTGATCTACAGCATGTCACGCATTTATTTGCAAGTTCTTTAGAAACAATTAAAACTCAAGGAGTAGCAGAGGTCACTCTGGCGGGACGAAAGTTTAAAATCAAGAAAGAATTTATTGACGACATCCAGGAACAATCGATTTTAGACGCTCTGAGTGCCTTAAAAAAAAATGCCTTAATCATGCACTCCCCGACTGACGAAATTGTCTCAATCGATCATGCTGCAAAAATTTTTAAATCATTGAAACATCCAAAAAGCTTTATCTCACTAGGTCATGCTGACCACTTAATCTCAAAGCCCGTCGATGCACAATTTATTGCTAAAATGATTTCAGCATGGGTGACGAGTCAAAACCGAAACAGCCCAAAAGTGTTACAAAAAGCACCTCAACAAGGGATTTTAGTTCAGTCTCGTGAGAACCATCGATTCACTCAAGATGTTTCTTCTCCTGATCATCGGCTGGTAGCAGACGAGCCACCGTCGGTTCAAGGAGACCACTTAGGAATGAATCCCTATGAACTTCTTCTCAGTGCCTTAGGCGCATGTACATCGATGACGCTTAAACTCTACGCAGAACGAAAATCAATTCCCCTTGAGCGCTGTGAAATAAAATTGAACCATGAAAAAAAACATATCGATGACTGTAAATCATGCGACTCAAAGCAAGTTAAACTAGACCATATTGAAAAAGGGATTCGATTATTTGGAAATCTCACCGAAGAGCAAAAACAATCTCTTTTAAAAATTGCTGATCGCTGCCCAGTACATCAGACCCTTCAATCCGAAGTTGTCATGAAATCACGTCTATTAACTGATTAAAGAATACTTTTCAGTTGGCCAAGTGGTTGGTGATTAAAAAAATCTCAAGCTTGGTTTTTCTTTGCATACTCGAGCATCATCTCATCAGCGATGTCGATGTCTTTTTCAGAGATCTCCCAGAATTTCTTATTTCCCACGAGATCATACAGTTGATTGAAAAGTGCCGGATCGACAAATGGAGTCACTTTTCCACTTTCATACTCTTTTTGCTTTTCTCCGTATAAACCTAAAAAGGTTTTATCCCGAAAAAATGTTTCCCTGTTTCTTTCTTCGAGCATTTGAACCAATTCTTTTGATGGCTCTCTTTGCACGAACTCAAAGAAAAATGCACTCGCTATGGAGCCTGGGTAAAACCACTCTCCACTAAACACTTGAATCAAGTCTTCTTGACCATCTTTCAAGATTGGAGTCACAAATCGAACGCCTCTTTCTAAGCAATGCTTATGAAATGAAAGCAGGTCTGGAGTCCTCAATGCAATATGTTGCAAGTGAAAAGCCGCTTGATGGTCTTGAAGCATTTTACGCACATGCGAAAATTCTGATTCGGGTTCCGTCGGCTGCACCAATGCCAGCATCGTAGAGTTAAACTCTTCTTTCGGATGCGATCCTTGTCCCAACCGAGTCGCAAACGTGAGCGACTGCTCGCCCTGCCCTGGCTTCCACTCTTTTTTAACGTTATAAATAATGTCTTCTGGAGTCGCCCCAAAAATATTTCTAAAAATCAGGTAAGTCACATTGTACATTTTGGGATCAGTGAGTACCGTCATGTGGTCAACTTGAAAATTTTGAAAATCTGCTCTAGGTCGTGGCATCGTTCAACTCTCCTCTAATCTGAAACGAGTTGTATCCAATTTCAAAGGACCTTACAAGACACAAAGGTTTTTAATCACTGTCGCTTGCTTTGAAAACCAGCGCTACTATTCGTGGTAAAGACGGAGAAGTCTAAATCAATTCCATCCCTGGCATTTTTTACATAGACTCTTCCGACGAAAAAGGCTTAGAGCTTGGATTTGGTATCACACGCCCATCACTTGACTCTTTTATTTTCGAACTGGACTCAGTAGAAAGTGTTTTAGTGTACGTATAGCTTCCTAAAAATTGATCATAAAAGTTTTGTAAATCCGCTCCCTCTTTCGGCTTGATTTCAGATTCTCTTACCTTTTGATCAATTTGGCTTTTCACACTCTTTTTCAAATACCCCAAATTATACTGGGTCATGGATAAAACTTTTGTAATCGAGTCTCCTGGTATGATTTCCTCAATGTAATATCCCCCTGGTTCTGATTCATCTAAAAAGACATGAACCTCGTGCACTCGGCCAAAAAGATTATGAAGGTCTCCCATAATATCCTGGTAGGCTCCCATCAAGAAAAAACCTAGATAATAAGGCTCTCCTTCTTGAAGTGGATGCACACTCAGCGTGTCGCTAATGTCTTTTAAGTCTACAAACTTACAGACTTTTCCATCTGAATCACAAGTGATGTCAGCAAGCGTTGACTGAACCACGGGTCGTTCGTCATGTCGATGTAAAGGCACAATTGGAAATAAATGCTGAATCGACCAATGGTCTAGCATCGACTGAAAAACGGAAAAGTTGCAAAGGTATTGCTCTGAGAGCTTACGATTGAGCGCTTCAATCTCTTCGTGAACGTACTTTAAATCTTTAGAAAGCTTCGAAATCTTTTTACAAACACTCCAAAACAAATGCTCCGCCTTTGCGCGGTCTTCTAACGAAAGATAACCAAGTTTGAACAAACTCACAGCTTCTTCTTTTCTTTGAAGAGCATCATGAAAATTTTCTAAAAGATTTTTATGGGTCAATTGATCAGGAATTTCTCGTAGCTCTTGAACCACCGAGGCTTCACTCTCTGTGGCCTCACAATCCCACGGCGTGGTGCCAATATCTATATTTCCGAAAACATCCACCACAAGAACACTATGATGCGCAACTAACGCTCGACCACTCTCCGAAACAATATTGGGCTCTTTGACACCTTCGGCGTCACAGGTTTCTTTGATGGAGTAAACCACATCAGCCACATACTCATCCAAAGAGTAGTTTACAGAACTATCAAAATTGGTACGTGATCCGTCGTAATCAACACCAAGGCCCCCACCGACATCCAAAAATTCCAACTTAAAACCGGCTTGGATAATTTTGGCGTAAAAACGAGTGGCTTCCTTGACTGCATCCTTAATGGTACGGATATCTGTAATTTGAGATCCTACGTGAAAATGTAGAAGCTTAAAGGCGTCCTTAAAGCCTTCCTGCTCTAAACGGTTCAGTGCGTGCAATAATTCAGGCGTCGTCAAACCAAACTTTGCAAAATCCCCACCACTATCTTCCC
>CAYLWK010000226.1:0-4807 GCA_964387255.1 uncultured Oligoflexia bacterium | reverse complement strand
CCACCACTATCTTCCCAACGCCCACTCCCTCGAGAATTCAACTTACAACGAAGTCCGATTTCTGGAACAACATTCATTTCCTTCGAGAGCTTGAATACTTGTTCCAGCTCAGTGAGCTTTTCAACAACAATAACAACTCGCTTTCCAAGCTTTTTAGCCATGCAGGCGAGACGAATATAATCATCATCTTTATATCCATTACAGATAAATAGTGCTTCTGGCGACAAGTCCATTGCCACTACCGCAGCGAGTTCTGCCTTTGAACCGGCTTCTAAGCCAAAGTCATACGGCTCTCCAGCATCAATAATCTCCTCAACCACTTCCCTCATCTGATTCACTTTGATGGGGTACACACCCTGATAACGACCACGATAATCAAACTCTTGGACAGCCTTTTTAAAAGCTTCGTTCAATTTGACAACGCGATGTCGAATGATGTCCTGAAAACGAATAACCATTGGAGATTGAAGACCTCGTGACTGAATGTCACGAACGACTTTCATAATATCAATGCCAGCCCCTTGGCCTTGCCTCGGGTAGACGGTCATATTTCCAGCAGGGTTGATATTAAAATACCGCTCCCCCCAGTTCTCAATATTATAAAGCTTGAGTGAATCCGATACGCCCCATGACTTCATTCGCCATTTCCTTTCTCCAGCAACTCAATAGGATCTCTCGTAGTCTTTCATAATGGATGCTGTCAAAAAATAAAAAAACGAGATATTTGAACTCATAAGCCGGGTTCTGTTTCTGTGTAATCATTCATCTGGGACCGAAGTCGCCTTCGGCCTCTAGCGGCCCTACCCGAGACGATCACCGAGTCAGTGCATTTTGTCTCCTATTTGGCCTTGCTCCGAATAGGGTTTACCCTGCCGCTGGAGTCACCTCCCACGCGGTGAGCTCTTACCTCACCTTTTCACCCTCACCTCCACCAGCCCAAGGCTGATCAGGCAGTTTATTTTCTGTGGCACTTTCCGTCATCACTTCATGAATCATGAAGTCATGCCTGGCCGTTAGCCAGTATTCTACTCTTTGGAGCCCGGACTTTCCTCTCCTCAATTCCTCTGATCTGAAATCAAGAAGCGATTACCCGATTCAAATATCTCGTTTTTCTAGCCTTACGAGATTTATGATCCAGATGCAAGGCGTTATTACGCCAAAAGTCCAATCTCAGCTTCATTTTTAAGGTCATTTATTTAGCTCAAGCGTTGGATGATTCTTCTTTACGCTCCGGAACGTAGAGGATTCTCATACACGAGGGGCATTGTGTGATCTCTTCGGCTTGAGGGATCTGAATCGCAAACTGAGGGGGCACCATGATGTGACACCCTTGACATTGAGCACCCACCAACGGGGCAATCCCCATGCCACCTTGGGCGTGTCGCACTTTCTGATAAAGCTTCAACGTTGGCTGCTTAACTTCAGAAGCCTTTGCTTCTCTCTCTTCAGTGAAATGAGTTAAGTCTTTAATCACCGATTCATTCTCTTTTTGGTGCTGATCAAATTTTTCATTTCGCTCTTTTTGAGCCGTTTGAATTTGTTCCTTAAGTTTCTCAAAGGTTTCCTTTGATTGAGTCTCACTCTCCGATGCACCCTTCCTCTGCTCATCTAACTTTTCTTGCATCTTTTTAAGTTGCTCGACCTCACGATTCACAGCCTGAAATTCCTTCGAGTTTTGGATCCCCTCAAGCTTTTCATTAGTCTTTTTCAATCGATCTTGATTCAGCTCCGAAGCAGCTTGAACTTGTTGCTGAGTCTTTTCGGCTTCTACAACGGACTGCTCGGCTTGGCCTACTTCTCGCTGCAACAAAGCAATCTGTTGATCGAGTTTTTGAACTTCTGGAGGAATTGCATTTTTTTGCTTCTCCAATTGGTCAATCTTAAAGTCGAGCTCTTGAATTTCGATCAATTTTTTTAATTGCTTTTGTAATTGCTGATTTTGATTCACTCAATTCTCCTCAGTTTAGTTGATTCCTTCAATTTTCATCACTAACGATCGGTGCCAGCGCCCCGGGTGGCTCCAATTCTTCATTCAATCACCCTCAATCCACCGCTGAACTGGACTATTAATTACAACGGGTTTTAATTTTTCCTTTTTTACCCATTGCTCCATCGTAAGGAGAAAAAACAACTCGCTTTCTCGATGCCCTAGTTCAATCACCGTCATGCCCATTCGCATTGCCAACAGTGCTTCGTGATAATCCACTTCACCTGTTACAAAAACATCACAGCCCGCTCGAGCCGCAGCTTTTAAAAATGCCGAACCTTTTCCAGGAGTAAAAGCGACCCGCCGCACTCTATACTTCGGCTCCGACGGCGTCACACGGCAACTCCTCACTTGAAATAAGGTTTTAACACGGCGAGCCAATCCTGAAAAGGTTTCTTCTTGGTTCAGATCCCCAAAAACCCCATAGCCCAGGGAATCTAAGCCAGGGTTCTCCTGGATTTCACTCAATTTTTCAAATAATCGCCCCTTCACTTGAAGCCCCAGCCCCTTACTCACCTGCTCTGGCACGGCTTGGGCCGCCCGGTCAAAATTTGTATGAAGCGCTGCCACCGCGACGTTCTCTCGAATGCATCTAAGCATCAATTGATTCAGAGCCTCCTGAGAGGATTCCGATGCGACTAACCTGCGAATACCACGATGAGAGGGAAAAATGCATGGATGATGAACTGTAATGAGTCGGTATTGGTGAGCCACAGCGCTTTCTACAGCCTCGTGACTTAAATCATCGGCAATCACCACGCCATCAGTTTTAACTTTGGGATCTCCAATCAATAGCCCTACATTATCCCAAGTTTCCGCTAAACGAGGGGGACATTTCTGATGGAACTCGGCTAAAATTGCTTCAACGGTTTTCATCGATACACGGGAAGATATACCGCGAAACTTAAAGACTTCAAACTCTATCCTGAAAAAATTAAATCTTACCGAATGAATCCTGCATCAGCTTTAGCTTGATGAAACGCATCACGATTACACCAATACAGAAGCTCTACAGCTCCCGACGAGTTAGGAAGATCAAGCGCTGGGTTCATTTTGAGAATTCGAACGCGATGCTTATATAGGTGCATCATATAGGCTCGAACATAGCCCATTCCTACAGTCTCTTGCTTCCAAGTCTCTAAAAAAGCTTCTACCAAAAATCGTCGCAGTGGATCTCTACGATACCACTCCTGTGCTGACATTTGGGAGGCAACTCCATACTCCTCTGCTGCCACTGGGTCATTGGCGCGATCTAGACTATCTGCAATCTGAATGACTAACCTAATGAGACGTTCTTTAGGTGTTCCTTTCCAACCGATCGAGCTTAAAATCTGATCTAAAATCGCTTCTCCCACTTGATTGAGCTCTTCAACTAGTTTCTTAGTGACTCCAGGATTTTGTGAACCTTTCTGATAAATATTCGAAAGTCTTACATAAAAAGAATGTTTGCCCTGATAGCCATAACGCCTTAACTTTTTCGCTCTTAAAATTTTTTCTCGATCATGCGATCTCAAAATCCGATTGACCTTGGGTAAGTTTCGCTTCAATGCAGCAACGACAGCATTTAACTCAGCCTGAGATTCCAAACCGACTTCTTCAAGCAGCAATTGAGTTTCAGAGCTCTCCTCTGGCAAATTATCAATCAATATGTCCAGTTTATCTAGTATTGCCAAACCCACTCGATGCACGCGCTTCCGATGAGCATTCGTATGAATCAAAAAATCATGAACACTTCTGACATAACGATTAAACTCAATTCCAGGTCGATGATTGATTTCTTCAACAGCTTGAGACTCTGTCATTTCATCGAGTTCTGGCTCTCCATTCTGAGCCAAAACTTCTTGAGAATTAAACCCATTTAAAAGGAAAGTTAAAAGAAATAAGTAAAAAAGCTTTCGAGTGTAAAAGCTAATAATTAATGTGACAAACGTAATAGAAGGTTCAAACAAACGAGGCATTCCCTGCATCCTTCGGAAACCTAACCCAAACCATTTGAAATATCAAATAACGCTTAAGTGGATTGTCCTAAATAGATACCAAGCAAGGCAAATCCTATTCCTAAAAAAAGGCTCAAACAAATGTAAGCAATCGCTTGTCCCCATCGCTGAGTTGTTAATAAATGAACCGCCTCAAGCGAAAACGTAGAAAATGTTGTAAACCCTCCCAGCAGACCAACTCCGATTGCCAACTGAATCGATTGCGAAAGATCACTTCGCGCCAAAACCGTAACTGAACACCATCCCAATAGAAACGACCCTAGGATATTAACCACTAAAGTCGCCCAGAAAAATTCTAAAGAAAAAGACACAAGCGCTTTATGAACGCCCCACCTTAAAACACTCCCCAAGCCTCCTGCTAAGAAAACACTTACTATTGTCATTCTAACCTCTCAACAACTTGCTAAAGCGAAGGTCCAGTCTAAATACTCAAAAACTGAAAACTGAAAAGACTGACCTTTGGAACTCACCGCAAAACCTTGGCGAGTTCTCAGATCAAATGATTTTAAAGTGTACTCTAAAGGATGTTTTTTTTGATGGCTTGAATCTGCTTTGAAACAGGCTTCTTTTACTGACCAAACTTCAATGGGTCGCAAGCTCAACTGGCGTTCAGCTTCTGTAGTAATACGATCGACCATCCGTTCCGATAAGACTCGCAGAGACGGCTCAAAATCTATTCCAATTCCCTTAAACTGATCTGAACTGCTTGAAGCCACAACAAAGACGTAGCCTTTGGAGTGTGAAACTGAAAAATGTGATACATCCATCTGACGCATGAGCCTATCGACACTTCGGCGCGCATCTGCCCACTCCATCTCTGAAA
>CAYLWK010000225.1:0-2692 GCA_964387255.1 uncultured Oligoflexia bacterium | reverse complement strand
CATGGAATCTGGTCAGGCCTTGAAACCACTCAAGCCAAATATATTGGATATACTCATGCTGACTTACAATGTGATCCTCGAAATGTCTTTAAAGCTTATCAAAAGCTGATGCTTTCATCTTCAGACAAAACGTTGGTTAAAGGAAAAAGAAATGGTAGAAACTGGAAAGACGTAACAGTCACTCGAATTTTCGAGACTTTGGCGAACCAAATACTACGGTTAGATGTCCAAGAAATTAATGCCCAACCAAAAGTCTTTCCACAAAAATTGTTAAGCTTCATTACTGATCCACCCAGGACTTTTGCATTTGACCTGTATCTTCTATTTATGGCTCGGAAAAATGGATTTTTGATTGAGGAAATCGAAGTTTCATTTCCTCCTCGAAGGCACGGAATCTCTAAGTGGGCGGCTACGACTTTAGGTCGCTATAGAACTATCCTTGGTATAATAAATTATATTCTTAAACTAAGAAAAAGCGAGGGAAGTATTTGAAATCTCTGTACCAACATCCCTTGTTCTGGCTTGGCCTTGGTTTAAGGATAGTTTTACTTCCCTACCAGGGGTCTGAGTATCTACAGAATTTATTTATCCCTTTCTTGGATCTAGGTGTGCAAAAGGGATTGTTTTCCAACCCTTGGAACGCATTACCTGCCTCTGATTTTCCTTATGGAACATTTTTATATGCAATTTTACTCATACCTCGATGGATCGCCTATCAGTTCTTGGGGGATGCGGTAATCGGAGGGACCGCACTCGGAACAAGTCTCACTAAACTACCGCTTTTAGGTTTCGACTTACTACTTTTAACTCAAATAATAAGGTGGGCACCTAAGAGGCCTGATAAGCCAATCCTATACTACTGGCTGAATCCAGTCCCAATTTTTATTACTTATCTACATGGACAGTTGGACGTAGTTTCAATGACGCTATGCTTTTACTCCTTAACTCTCCTTACTAGCAGTCGTCATATCGGCTCCAGCATTGCTTTTGCTATGGCAATTTTATCCAAATTTCACGTGTTAATTGTGCTTCCATTCATACTTGTTTTTATTTGGCAAAGATATTTTCAAAAGCAGGCTATATGGGTTATTGGAATCTGGCTGTCAACAGTCGTTATTATATCGGCTTTAGGGTTTTTACCTCAAATCTTAGCAGGAGCATTCGGGCATCTCACCCTCACCTCACCGGAAGCACAAAGAATTTTTGCAGTTTCTTTTGATTTAGGAGGAGGTGTCTATCTTTATATTGGTTTTGCAGCAGCCGTCTGCCTACTAGGCCGCCTATGTATGTCTACTAAAATCACAGACAGAGGATTAATGTTTGGATCTGGTTCCTTATTTGGTGCACTTGTTGCGATCACTCATCCCATGCCTGGGTGGTATTTTTGGATTTTACCGTTTTTGGTTTTGTTTTTTACAGTTTACTTGACAGCTCACTCCCTTCTCTATGTGGCTTTCAGTTTTCTATATTTGTTATACTTCGCTCCTCTCGAGTGGTTTGGAGGCCTTCCACAACCTTTGTCAGGCATGACACTTGCAATGCTTCAGTCAGGAGTGATCGGTCTGATGATTATCATGTGGATGATGTCAGTAAAATATGAAGCAAGCTTGTTCGGACGAACAAGGCCCGTTCTAATCGGCATCGCTGGAGATTCAGGCTCAGGTAAGGATCACCTTAGCCATAATTTAGTGGATCTATTTGGCAAAAGGTTTACCTCGATAGTGCTTGGAGATGATTATCACCAGTGGGAAAGAGGGGATGAGCATTGGCGGGATTACACTCATTTGAGTCCGAGAGCCAATCATCTTGATAATATGAAAAGCCATATTGAGCAGTTATTAAAGAGCATGAGTGTTTGGCAACCCCATTATGATCATGCGTCCGGTCAGTTCACTCTGCCAAGGGAAGTAGTTCCAAAGAGAACTGTGATATTTCAGGGTTTACATACTCTTTACCTGAAAGGCCTGCGAGATCACTTAGATATTAAAATATTTACTTGTCCCGACGAGCTCCTAAGACTGGCTTGGAAGTTAGAGAGAGATACGAAAAATAGAGGCCACTCACCTCGTGCGGTAATAGAGAATTTAGAAAAAAGGGCTGTAGATTCGGAAAAACACATCAAGCCACAACAATTCTATGCCGACTGGATCATTAAGTATTATCCTATAGAGAAGTTAGACACACAAGACATTATCAACGGAAAAAAATATTCGATTGGTGTTGATCATATTCTTTGGAATGATTTCCCAGCTAATCGATTAGCGAAGGTGCTTGGTCAGAGTAAAAACTGTAAAGCAGAAGTACACCATCCGGAACAATATGCTGATAGAGTCGTTCTGAAGGTAAAAGGAGCCATTACCACTGATGAAGTTTTTGAACTTGCCTATAAAATGTTCCCGAACGTTCGCAGTATTTTGAGATCACGAGATGTGCCAGTCTGGCGAGATGGGCTGGACGGTGTCAGCCAACTTGTGGCTATAACTCTCTTACGCAACAATTTAGATTCTACCACAGGTATACGTTTATGATTTATATTGTGCATCGGTGCAATACTACTGGTTCATTCACAGCGCTATCTAAGCGTTTCGGAGTGGAAATTGACTTGAGATCGAATGTCTTAAAGGCAGGAGAGATTCATCTTTCTCATGACCCCTGGAGGCTGGGGGAATACTTCGAATCATGGTTACAAGGT
>CAYLWK010000224.1:0-2903 GCA_964387255.1 uncultured Oligoflexia bacterium | reverse complement strand
ACAGTTAATGAAATCGATCTTCAAGTTCGGCAAGGCATCGTCACTCCGCAGCACTTTGTTTGGATGCAAGGCATGACGGACTGGAAGATGATGAATCAGGTGCCCGACTTTACGTCTTTAATCCAAGCCAAGCAAGCTTCGACTGCGCCACCTCCGCTAGAGGCGACTAAAGAGCCCCAAGTTGCCACTCAAGACGCATTAGGTCATATGCAGACAGAGGCTCAGGGTCAATCAGGAAGTCAACCTGTGAATCAAAAACAGGACCCAGTTGATCAGCTGATCAAAGAGTCTTCTTCTAATGAACCTGAAAGTGCCCAACAGGCTGCACCCACAAGTGCGAGTACAGAGGCTCAGCCTGAAGGACCCCAACTAGAAGAAACACAGATTGAACCGAGCTTAGTCATGGAAGCGCCCCAGGCGGAAAAAGAATTTGAAAGACTTGAGTCTGCTCCTGTTGAACTGGATCCTGAGCATTTGGCGTCAAGTACTGCTAAACACTCCGGTAAGCACTTCAACTCGCATTCAAGTCTGACCAAACCCTCGTTGATTAAAAAAGTAGGATCAATGGTGATTGGTTTATTGACGTCAATACCTTTTTTATTCTTAGTTTTTTTAGGCGTGTTGACCTGGGCGTTTGGCACGCGACAATTTGAAAAAGTTGAGCCACTTCAGCCGGCTCAAAAAACATTTGATGAATTTTCAAAAGCGACGATTCAAGAACTTTCTCACTTTATTCCTGGTGTTGGAGAGCTTTTTTACTCAATTCCCCTAGTGAATGAGATCACCGATGAAGATTTTTCGAGATTGGACCAAGCAGCCTCTTCTTCTATCCAAGAAAAGGGTGCTCAGGTGGAACTAGCCATTGAAAAGCAAGCTCCTCGAGCTCCAAGGCTTTTTGTCGCTACCAATCTCCCAGAGGGAACCGCGCTGGGAATTTACATAAAAGGAGTGAGTGGAACTCTTCTCAATCATTTTGGGTTTACACGACAATTGCAGGTTCAAGTTGAAAACTCTCTAGCTGTGACAGCTCCCATTCGATTTGAAGATGGTAAGCCGATTCCTCAAGGGCAATATTTCGTCTATATTTATGATCTTCCTAATCAGTCTGACACGGTTTTAAAAACTCTGACGGGACTTGAACCTCCTCAAGAACAAGTTCCAGGCACAATCGTGGGAGGAAGTTACATTGTTCGAAGTGAAACTGTTTTTTTGGGTGGAGAAAAAGATAAAACCTACCTCTCTCGTCTTAGACTGTTTCACAAAAAGATAAAGAATAAAGCCCTAAATGAGTTATCCCAGTTAAAGCAATTTATCATTACCATTCAAAGTCAGTTTCAGTCATCAAGCTTTCAATTTAATAAGCTTAGCAAACTCCGAAGTGACAAGGATAAGATACAGAGATGGAATAAATTTAGTCAGAAGTGGCTAGGTTTTTATGAACATATGAATGTTAATTTTAAAGATTGGACAGAGGAGAAACTAACGAACGAGTTTTTCTATTCTGATTTACATCGTCAACTCAAGCAACTTTCCTCTGACCTTGGAGTCCTTCAGCGCAAGTACAGTGAGTGGGTCATAGAAACCAACCCTCAAGAGAGAATCCAGAAGATGAAGTCGATAGATGAGATTGAAAATCAGTTTCGGAGTGCTCAAGAACGTTTGATCCGTAAAATTTCAGTTTCAAAAACTAATTTAAAGGCAGGAACGTTAAACCTAAAAGGAAACGAGTCATGACTGGTAAAAAAGTAAGTGAAGAACGAAGAAGGTCTCGTCGAATTAGAATTTTAGAGACATTTTCTCTTGCAGTAGTTGTTCCGGCAAAAGGAATCATGAGACTTCCGATTGAAGATTTAAGTGATGTTGGGATTGGGTTTCAAATTGATGATGAAATCTTTTCCGAAGAAGAGTTTAAAATCCAAAAAGGAGATGTCTATCAGCTTCAAGTCTACTTGAATCAGTCTTTAGGGGTTCCGATTCAAGCGAAAGTAATGCGAGTGACAACAAAGAAAAAAAACCGGATCATAGGTGCTGAGTTTGTGGATGATCAATCCAAAGCACTTGAAGCGTTGCATCATTTCGTAAAGATGTTAGATGCTGCGACGGAAGCCACTTCCTAGGCCTTGAATATAGGCAAATCCTACCTCTTTAGCGGTTTGACCGACTTTCCGAGAAGATTCATGGAAGGAAGGTCAAGATGTCACGCGAAACAAATAAAGGGTCAGGGAAAGATCAAGACAGCACAAAGGACTCTGTGGTTGATTTCGGTCGAGCACGAGAGCAAAAAATGGAAGAGAAGCGTCGAAGTACTGAACGTATTTTCTTTACTCAAGTGCTTGGTATCTACGGGGTGACAGATCACGAGAAGATGCTTCCAATTGAATTCATCGATGCTTCTGACGATGGGATCTCCTTTAAAGTCCCTATCAGTGCAGAAGATGCCTTTCCAAAAGACCTTAAAAAACTAGCGGTCAGACTTTATTTTAGTCCGGAGACTTACCTTCCCATTGAGCTAGAAATCCAAAATTTTCGGCCCCATATTGAAGATGGACTCAAGTACACGAGGTATGGTGCGTCGGTTGATAAATCACATCAGTCGTACGAAGCTTATCAGGATTTTGTGAGATTCTTGAAATCCTATTCAAAACATGCCCATAAAGACTTAGGGGATGTAACGCTTTTTTATATTTAAGCAGCAACGCTTCTCCCGAGTCACACTTCCTTTTCTGTTCTTATTCAGTAACAGATAGGTTTTTCTAGAAACTGAGTTTCAATTTAAAACTGGACTTCTATGTGGCCGCAGGCAGAGCACCACGGCTTTAGCCGTGGGTGAATGAACCCGGCGGCGGAGCGGTGTATAACACCGCCATGGAGTATATCAAGACCGCCCATAGCGTTTATTATCT
>CAYLWK010000223.1:0-5508 GCA_964387255.1 uncultured Oligoflexia bacterium | reverse complement strand
CCTCGTCTCTCAGAAAGGCTTTTTTTCAAGTTAGCTTGAATCAAACTAAGTTCACGACTCGGACCAAACCACTTGCCTTGAGCTACCAGGCTATCCACCTCGTAATTTTGGTAAACAAGATTCTGACCCGTGAGTTTTCCATCTGCAACAAGAGAGCCAATAAAAGGCTTAAAGCGTCCTCGCATCTTCCCCTGAAACTCAAACTGACCTTTCGCATTCACTTTGGATTTTGCAAGACTTAGAAATTTGTCAATATCGCCTTGAAATTCACCGTTGAGCTCATACGATAGATCTTCAGATTCAAGAATGTCTCCATTAATTTTTCCTTTCAAAACACCCTCTAGACCTTTTGCACTAAATCGAATGGATTCGATCAAAACTCCAGAAGCATCTCCTTCAAACGCAAGCTCAAGAGCATCCATTTCATTCGGAAGATTGAGTCCCTCAGGAAAACTTGCATTTACATCCTCGATTCTTGCATCACCAAAGAATCGAAGTCCTTCCGACCCGACCCACATTCCAAGACTCAACCGTCGTGTTGAAAACGATCCTTTGATTTTTTCTCGAATCAGATTCAGCTCAACCTTCGTGTTGACGAAACTAAGTGAGTCTGCCTTTAACTGAAATAAGTCATTCCATTTCATACTCATGGAGTTCGATTGCTTTTTTCGATTCTGATAAAATCTGCGACTGTCTAGCTCAAGAGCCACTTTTCCATCGACAATGACCGTTTCATTCACCCGCAATTCACCAGTGAGCATCTGCAGAGGGAAAAAATAAAGATCAATCCTCTTCGCCTCAATCGATGAATCTTTAGGCAAGTTAGCAATATTTTTTTTTGCCAGCTGGATTTTTGGATTTCTGATTGATAATCCTGGTGGAAACAAGTTTACCTTAAAGTCTGTAAAGTCACCCTGAATCCCCCAACTTTTAGGAAGCTTTTGATCTAACGTATCTTTTACGAGATGAGCAAAATATTCACTCTGAATGAACCCTAGAACAAACAGAAGGCCAATTCCGATCACGGAGAAAAAGCCAATCAGGGCTCGTCGAGTTCTTTTTCGAATTTTTCTTACAGTTCGTTTCACTTTTGATTTTCTTTAAGTAGCTTTGCCTTAACTTCATTGATGTAGGATTCAATACTACGATGATCAGGGTTAATTGCCTCTACGATTTCATACCAGCCCAAGGCATCTAACCATTGCTTGAGAGCCTCATGAGCCAACCCCATGAGAAATGCACCCTCACACTTTTCCGAAGTGCTCAACTCTCCATCGACTAAAATGCGCTCAACAAGTGCGATCGCTTCCAGGGGCTTTTGCTGCATGAGAGCACTTTGGGCTAATAAGTATGTAGCACTGATATAAACCTCCTGGTTTGAATTTTCATCCAAAAAACTCTGCTTTTGGACACGTTCGAAAAGGTCCCAAGCAACCTCAGGTTGCCCCATTTCGAGCATTCCAATTCCCATATCCAAGAGGTCCTGAAGCGAGGCCTCTCGAGTGGCGGTTTTGATTTCCTGACGAAATTGCTGAATTGCTTCGCGGGAAAGTGAAAATGGCTGATAGGGCAATCGAAGGTCAATCCCAAGTTCTGCTTCAATGCTTTGGATTGATTCATCTCGGTCGGAAAAAAAGCCACTTTTTTGCACCACTGGTTCTTCAAATCGAGCTGAGTGAATCAACTGATTGAGCTCTGCTTCCAACACCGACTGTAATTTCATACGAGCTTCTACTTGAGCAGGATCATCACGAAGCATCTTTCTTAAAACACGCTTCGCATCGTGATGAAGACCTTCTTCAATTAAAATATCCACGCTCTTTAAAAGTGCAGTCTGGCGCTCTTTCGACCCTTTAGGGAACTCAGCGAACGTTTTGCCCAAAGTTTTTTCAAGTAAAAGATCGTCTCCCAAGTCGATTTGAGTCTCACTCACCGTGGAAGAATGTTCATCCGGAATACCTGGCGGTTCATTGTCACGTGTTTGATCAGAGCTCATCTTCCACCTCCATGTAAAAGACTCAAGTACTCAAAACAAGCAGATATCTTTAATTTTACTTAGTTTTTTTGCGAAACTCTTCAAGAAAATGAGTGTCAAACTTGCCAATTTGAAACTGCTTATGTGACAAAACTCGCTTGTGAAAAGGGATATTTGTTTTGATTCCTTCAACGATGGTTTCGTCAAGTGCCTGTCGCATTTTGGCAATCGCGCCTTCACGAGTCTCTGAGTGGACGATGATTTTAGCAATCATCGAGTCATAGAAGGGCAAAACTTTATACTGATCATAGATAAACGATTCAACACGCACTCCAAATCCCCCAGGCGTGTGAAGTGCAGTGATCAATCCGGGGCTCGGGGTAAAATTTTCCGGATCCTCTGCGTTAATTCGACACTCAATCGAATGGCTCTTCATCTTAATATCCGATTGACGAATCCCAAGCTTTCCACCAGCTGCAGACTTAATTTGCTCTTTGACTAAATCAACGCCAGTCACCATCTCTGTCACTGGGTGCTCCACCTGAATTCGAGTGTTCATTTCTAAAAAATAATAGTTTCCCTGATCATCCAGTAAAAATTCCACCGTACCGACATTCGTGTACCCCACCTCTTCGCAAAGCCTCAGAGCTGCGTCACCCATTTCTTTTCGAATCTCAGGGGTCAGGGCAGGCGAAGGACACTCTTCTATGATCTTTTGATGTCGCCTCTGAATGCTACAGTCTCGCTCTCCTAAATGAATTCGATTGCCATGCTGATCACAGAGCACTTGAATTTCAATGTGCCTTGGTTTCTCACAAAATTTTTCAACAAAAAGAGCTCCATTCCCAAAAGCTGCCTTTGCCTCCTCAGACACACGCTCAAAAGCACCTTCCATTTCAGATTCACTTCGAACAATGAAAATCCCTCGGCCACCCCCTCCAGCAGCTGCTTTAAGCATCACAGGGTATCCAATGGCTTCCGCCTCTTTCAGAGCAGCTTTTCCGTTCGGAACCGCGTCCACTGTTCCTGGCAACAAAGGAACATTTGCTTTCTTTGCAATGGCTCTGGCTTTTGTTTTCTCACCCATCAGTTCAATGTTTTCAGCACTGGGTCCAATAAATCCTATGCCACATTGCTCGCAAAGCCTTGCAAATTCGGAATTCTCCGATAAAAAGCCATAACCTGGATGGACCGCATCCGCTCCGGTGATATCTGCCGCTGATATCACATTGGCAATATTCAAATAACTCAACTTCGATGGAGCCGGACCGATACAAACAGCTTCGTCAGCAAGCTTCACATGAAGTGAGTTTTCATCGGCCTCTGAGTAGACTGCTACTGTGGAAATCCCCAATTCTTTACAAGCTCGAATCACTCTTAGGGCAATCTCTCCACGGTTCGCGACTAAAACTTTTTGAAACATTCTTTCTTCCAACCGCTCTGACATCGACCCTTGAGATCTTGACTTAGACTTCGACGATGAAGAGCGGTTCTCCAAATTCAACTGGTTGTCCATTTTCCACCAATACTGATGTGATTTTACCTGAATAATCTGATTGAATCTCATTCATGAGTTTCATAGCCTCAACAATACAAAGCGTATCTCCCGGTGCAATCTCCGTTCCTTCCTTCACATAAGGTGGCGATTCAGGAGAAGGAGCACGATAAAAAGTGCCCACAAACGGAGAAAGGATTTTTTTATGCGTATCTTGATTCAGAGGTGACCCGCCATCAGCCGCTTCGGCAACAGGCACTTTCGTTCCAGATGTCCGACTTTGACTTTCACTTGGTTCCATCGACAGATTTCCTAAAGACGAAGCAAGTGCCCCTGCTAAAGGCGCCGGAAATGCCGCGTTTGACTTGATACTGAGTTTTTTGCCGTCGCCCTCAAAGCTCAGCTCAGCTATGTTCTGTGCATTCATTAGGTGAATAAGTTCTTGAATTTCACTCAAATTAACACTCGAAGAAGGACCAGATATTCGTTTTTTTCCTCTAGTTCTAGAGGAGCTTGTAGCGCTTGATTGTTTTGAGTTTGTTTTCTTAGATTGTAAACGTTTACTTTTGGCCACGATCCACTCTCCTAAAATTTCTGATCAGCATTTGCTGACATAGGTACCATCTCTCGTGTCTACTTTAATTTTGTCACCTTCTGCAATATGAAAAGGCACTTGAATCACTGCTCCAGGCTCTAGTGTAGCAGGCTTTGTTCCTCCCGTAACAGTGTCCCCCTTAAACGCAGGATCGGTCTCGATCACCTTGAGCTCTACGAAATTCGGAAATTCGACTCCTATAGGACGTCCTTCATACATCGTGACACTGATCACGATATTCTCTTGAAGAAATCCTTTCATTTCACCAAGGATCGCTTCTTGAAGCACAATCTGTTCATAATCAGCTTGATTCATGAAGTGATAGCCTTCAGCATCTGAGTAGAGATACTGCATCTCACTATCCATCAAATCAGCCTTTTTAACTTTTTCACCTGATTTAAAGGTTTTCTCAACGGTGTTCTGAGTCAGCATATTTTTTAACTTGGTACGAGTGAATGCAGACCCTTTGCCCGGACTCACATGTTGAAAATCAACAATCTGATAGGGCGTCCCATCAAGTTCTACCTTGAGTCCTTTACGAAACTGATTTGTGGGTATCATTCCCAGGTGGTATCGCGACTCTTTTCTAGAGTCAACGGGACAACTTTGACGTCCTAGTCTTCTAGATTCGTCTCCTTGCGATAGCGCTCCACCCCCTGAAGCAGATCCTGCAGAACTTCAATTTTTGAACGCCAAGCATCTCGGACCAACTGAGGATCTTCATTAATAATTGATTTAACTGGTTTAATATTATAGTTTTCCTGGCCAGGGGAGTGGATCACCTGGTGCTGATCGATGAGTTTCGTTTCAAGCTCGGAAACGACCTGAGCCACATCGTTATCAGCTGGATGGTAGTAAAGAAGCACTTTAAATCCCATCAAGGCCTCTTGAAGGTTTCCCAGCATCAAGTGGGACTCTGAAAAAAGCTTTTGTGCTGCAAGATTGTCAGGAGCATTTCGGACAACTAGGCCCAAAACGTCAATGACTTCATCATATCGAGAGCGATCGAACAGCGCTCTTGCTAACGCCACTTTCCCACCCATAAAACTTGGATGTTTTTGTACGCCCTCACGAGCGATTTCTATGGCCTCATCAATCAAGCCTGCTTTTCGATAACTCTCCGCAAGAGGGGCAAAAACTCTTGAATCAGGGTCATCCTGGTATCGCTTAAGATAATGATAAAGATCGGGAGAATGTCCCATCGTTCTTGCCATGATTCGTTCCTAGCCTGTAATGCCCGCTCGCTCCAAGTTTAGCACTGTGGGCGTTACGAAGATAAAAAGCTCAGAACGTCGCACTGAAGTAGACTCAGACCCGAACAAGTGACCCAGAATCGGGATATCTTTTAATACTGGGAACCCTGCTTCTCGCTCCGTTTTATCCATTGTATAAATACCACCAATCACAAGTGTGGATCCACTGTTTACAAGAACATTGGTTTTC
>CAYLWK010000222.1:0-3905 GCA_964387255.1 uncultured Oligoflexia bacterium | reverse complement strand
ACCATGAACAGCCCTCTGGAAATGGCTACCCCAATAAACTTCGGGGACCAAAAATTTACTATCCAGCTAAAATTGTTTCCATTGCAGATGCTTTTAGTGCGTTGATTAGCAAGCGCCCTTTTCGGCCAGCTTATAAAGTTGAAGAAGCCGTTGATATCATGAAAAATGAAGTTGGAAAGTTTAATAGCCAATTGATAAAAATTGTTGAGCAAATTTTTGTCAAGCCAGTGAAAAAAGCTGCCTGAGCATCCCAAGAAATAAAAAAAGCTCTCAGCACCTTCATTCGCTTTTTCTCTAGATCAATCAATCGCCATTGTTTTTTTTAACTTTGTGTCAATAAAAACAAACTTATATCTAGGGTAAAACCAAAATGACTCAGATAAGTTTTGTACCCACGGTTGAGTGAGATGACGAGGATATCGAGCGAGTAAAGGAACGAGAGGCACTGTTGTTTCGAGCCAGTCGTCAACCCCTTTTTTTAAAGCTTTCTGGTTTTGAGAAGATCTTAAAAGGGTCTTGAACTGTTTTTTCTCTGAAGAGGACATTGATGCAAGCCAGTGGGGGTGGTCTGGGTGTTTTAAAATTTGATAAAAAGAGGATAAGTGAGCCGTGTCTGGAGTCCATCCCTGTAAAAAAAGTTGAAATCGACCCTCTTTTTGGCGCTTCATAAAGCGAGGCCAGCTCAAATAGTACACTTGAAGAGAGATTCCAATTTTAAAAAGTTCTTTTGAAAAAAAAGCTCCCATTTTCCGTGCAAGAAAATGATTTTGTGGCAAATCTAAGCGAAGTACAGGCAACCCATTTCCATTTTCAAAACCCGCATTTTTTAGTGCTTTTTTTGCTCGCTGAATTCGTTGAGATTTAGTTATTTTTGTTTCTGAGTGACTTGACGGATGAAGGGTATTTAAAACCTGATCTCTTCCTCGACCGAAAAAAGACTTAAATTCTTCCTTATCGATTGCCAGTGAAATGGCCTTTCTTAAATCGGGATGGGCATTAAGGACTGGATCATTTAAGTTAAAACCTAGATAAAGAATATCAGGAGCGATGCTCTGATGCACATTCCATTGACTGCCTTTTAGTTCAAGCTCTTGCCAGGGGCCAATTTCAACTTGATCAAGTTTTCCTTTTTTAAAGTACGCCAGCTCCGGCGTATCTAACTTAAGATGTCGAAAAACAACATAGTCTATGATGGGTAAAGGCTTTGCACCATGCTTTCCCAAAGTGTTCTCCGATTCGGGTGGAAAAAATTCTGTGTGATAGAGTTTGTTTTTTTTTAAAACAATTTCATCTCCTACCCGAAGCGAATCAAGCTCAAAAGGACCAGTGCCAACAAACGATATGCCTCGAAGTGGACCATTTTTTGAGGGGTTCTTCTTTTTTTCTGCTTTTTCCGAACTTGGTTCTTTATCTAGAGCTTCACTCCCAAGATATAATGGAGCCACCTCATGGGCCACAGGCGCAGTCTGAGGATGAGCAAAAAGATGTAAAATTTCAGCGTCTGGCGTTAGAAGTTTTAAAACTAAACTCGTATCGTCTTTTGCTACCAGTCCAGCTATTTTTTCAGCACGAAGGAGCGCTTTTACTTCGCTCTTTTGAACCGATTGGATCTTATCAATAAACTCAGAGAACCCCAAAAGCCTTCTTTTGAGAAGATCGACTAGTAGCGACTTTGGTCGCAAAAAAGCAAGGCGTTTGATTCCGTACACAAAGTCCTCGGCTTTAAGCGTTCTTTTTTGGTCTTTTAACTCTGAAAAAGCAGGATCCTTTTGAAACACAACGTGAGGATGAATTTGAATTGTGAGCGTTTTTCCATCTGGTGAACCACTTGGCATATCCATGGCCAAAAGTGGAACCAGTTTGGGCGCCTCTGAGTGAAGATCATATTGGTAAAGAGTTTCATGAATTTGGGCTGCGACTTGAAGTTCCTCCCGATTTTGAAGGAGTGCCGGATCGAGCGTTTCTACCCATCCTCTTTGTCCGATCACAAGCGTGTCAAAAAGTTCATTTTCATATTCTTTTTTTGAGCAGGCTGAAAAAAATAAAAGTGCAAGCATCAAAAAAGCCATCACTGTGTTTCTTTGGATCAAGACCTGACTAAATTTCACGAGCTTTTTTCCTCAACGATTGATTTTGCTTGGTCTAATGCTTTTGGAATTCCTTTGGGATCGGATCCCCCTGCTTGAGCAAGATCTGGTTTTCCTCCTCCTCTTCCTTGGATCAGTGGGGCTAGGGCTTTAATGAGTTCATTCGCATTACAGTGCGATTGGGCTTTTTTGCCCGCAGCAGTGAGAAGGTGAGCTTTCTTTTTATCTAGATCTTGCATTCCTAAAACCACAACCGCGCTTGGATTTTGATTGATCATGGCTTCAGCCATTTGACGAAGCTTTTTAGCTCCGCTCGCATCCAATGGGACCATGCCTGTGATCAATGAAACCCTTCCTAGATTTTGAGATTGATTCACGAGTTCCTGAGTAAGCTGATTTGCTTGTTTTTCCTCCAGCTTTGCAATCTGTTTTTTTAAGTTTCGCTCAGAGTCCAAAAGACGGTGTACTTTTTGAACTAAGTCTTGATCAGAGCCTGCCTTTAGTTCTGATTTTAAAGCTTGAGCTGTTTTATCTTTTTCACTGAGGTAGAGAAAGGCTGCTTCAGATGTCGCAGCGGTGATTCTTCTCACTCCAGAGGCGATGCTACTTTCAGAGAGAATTTTAAAAAGATGAATCTCTGAGGATCGATCGACGTGGGTGCCACCACAGAGCTCAACAGAGTAGTCGCCCACCGAGACCACTCGGACTCGATCACCATATTTTTCTCCAAAAAAGGCGATGGCTCCTTTTTTTTCAGCTTCAGCCTTGGTCATCTCCTCTTTAAGCACACCATCATCACTCCAGATTTTAGAGTTGATCATGAATTCAATTGCTTCTATTTCCTTAGAAGAAAGTCCCTCGAAATGAGTGAAGTCAAACCGTAACACCTCAGGCGTGACTAAAGATCCGGCTTGTTTCACATGTTCTCCAAGCGTTTTTCGAAGAGCCCAGTGCAATAGATGAGTTGCAGTGTGATTTCTCATAGTCAGGTTTCGTAGGCGCTGATCAACGTTTTGAGTGACTTCATCTCCCACCGAGATACGTCCTTGTTTCCTCGTGGGTTCAATTTCTATGAAGATCGTATTTCCAGTAGGTTTTTGGGCATCAACGACTTTTGCCTGAAAAGAGTTATCTTCGGATGAAATCTCACCTCGGTCACCAATCTGGCCGCCACTTTCACCGTAAAAAGGGGTTTTCTCTATCACAGCAAAAAGTTTCTGCCCTTTCTTCAATGACCCCGAAAACGTTTCAATCGACTGAGCTTTTGATCCTTCAAATAATACTAATGCTTGGCATTGTGAAAGGGAATGAATGGAATGATATCCAATAAACGTTTGTGGAGAGTCACTGAGTTTATCTTCGATTTCAAAAAAGATCGAATCCACTTGAGCTTCTCCAGAACCTTTCCATGCCTTTCGGCTTTTTGTTTTCTGCACTTCCATGGCTCTATCAAAGGCTTGGTCATCGACTTCAATCTGACTTTCTTTAGCGATGACACGAGTGAGATCCACTGGAAATCCATAAGTGTCATAAAGCTTAAAAGCGGTCTCACCAGGCAGCTTCTGCCCTTTTTTAAGGTGTGAAATTTCTTCATCAAGTAGAGCGAGTCCTTTTTCTAGCGTTTTTAAAAATTGAGTTTCCTCAGCAAGCACAAGCTTACGAATCAGAGGTCTTCTGGAAGTTAAACCCGAGAAGGCAGATTTCATTTCATCGATCACAGCATCGCAGACTTCTGTTAGAAAAGGCTGGTTTAAGCCTAGTTTTTTTCCATGTCGAATAGCTCTTCTTAAAATTCTCCGAAGAACGTAGCCTCTGCCT
>CAYLWK010000221.1:0-2712 GCA_964387255.1 uncultured Oligoflexia bacterium | reverse complement strand
CATAAAATTTCCTCCAAGAGAGTTTGCCTTTAGATAAGGCAATGCCGTCGAGAGATCATTGTGGTGATCTCAAAAACGTTAAACGATATTCTTGAAGGTAACTAGGGAATGAGGAGTTTTTGGTAGAATATGTAGAAAGGCACGCCAGACGTGCGATGATTCTGGTCGGCCCAGGCAATAAGCTGAGACTCGGCTACATCTAAAGAAAACTGCTTCTGGGTGCCAGTCGCTAGTAAGGGGCCATCACTAAACTTTTTCCCAGACTCACTCTGAATCGTAAAGGTTTGGGCTTCAACCTTTGCATCCAAAGCGCACTGACTTAAACATGTGCTACCTTCAGAATGACAAGGTGATTCCTTTTCCTGGTTTTTGTCCTGATTCAGGGATTCATCACAACAGTCATGATTTGCTGTCTGGGTACTTTGAGCTTCAGCTTTATGAGGCTGATTCATTTCATGGCAACCGCCAACGCATGGAGCAGCCATAACCTGGCTACTGCAAAAGTGGTTAAAATGGAAAAAATCAGTCTCATAACTTCAATCTTAATATACCCCATGGGGGTATGTCAATATCCTTCTTTCTACTTCTCGGCTACTTATTGGCTTTCTTTAGTAAATTCTTGATTTCACTAAGCATTTCATCAGTTTCTGAGCGGCTTTTACTGTTGATAGCTCGGTAAACACAATGATTGAGGTGCTCCTCGATGACGTTAGTCTCCACTGAGGACAGGGCTGCTTTAATTGCTTTGATCTGAGTCACAATATCGATGCAGTACCGATGTTCCTCAATCATTTTTGAAAGCCCCTTCACTTGGCCTTCAATTCGATTGAGTCTGTGAAGCTGGCTTGAATGTTCTGCGCCTATTTTTTGCTTTCCCATGAACACCTCAAAGAAACGATATACCCCAATGGGGTATCTTTCAAATCATGGTTTCACAGGCGCTTCAGCATTCTTGTTTGACAGTCGACAAAACCGCCCTTACTCTATTAAAAGGTTTGGCTTCCTGTGGCTTCCTAGCCCTGTAAGTCACTAGAATCATTGGACAGGCACCTCCTGAGCCATTTAAATTATTGAAATTATTACGGGTTATTTTCTAAAGCATTCAACTCTTTCGACAGTAGACATTAAGGAAATAAAGCGTGTGGCAGAATCACTAGACCATCAGATTCACTTAATGAAACTCCAAGCAGACCGTGGAAAGACATTTTCAAAAAAATTAATTCAGAAGGCCGGTGTATTTTCGGGGGCATCGATTTTAGATTTGGGCTGTGGACCAGGTTTTTCGTCCATATGGCTTTCCCAGCAAGTGGGAAATACGGGAAAAATCGTAGGCGTCGATCACTCTGAAGATTTTCTTGAGTACATGAATCTTGAGATTAAAAAGAGAGAAATTAAAAATATTTCCTGTGCCAAGGTTGACCTCAATCAGGATGAAGTCCCTTCCGAAAAATTCGATTTCGTATTTGCTAGAAGAGTCCTTTATTTTTTGAAAGATTCGTCCAAGGTAATTGAAAAGATCTCTAAAGCCCTAAAGCCAGGGGGCAAGATCATCATTATTGATTTTATCTCTACCGATAACTACTTTTTCCCAAACTCACCAATATTCAAAGATTTTGTTCAAAAAATGGAAAAATGGATAGCTCTTAGCGGATCCAACTTGGGAACTACCCTTGAGTTACCTTCGCAACTACGATTGCAGGGAATTGCGGTAGAACATTTAGAGACTTTCTCTGAAGTCGTTTACACTTCGTCGCCAGAGAACTTTGAGGTTTATGATCTCGGATTCAAGCGGTTCGCCGATCGATATGTTGAACAAGGGCTTTGGAATGAAACTCAACGGAAAAACTTTCTGGAAAAATGGACAGACATGAAATCAAACCCTGATGCCTACATTATTTCTGTGCCGGAGCTAGGCATAGTCGCAAAACAATAAAGCTAATACTTTCTAGGATGTTCTCCTTAATTTGACATCTCCGAGCAGCGGCCTTACTCTATAAAAACATTTGGCTTCCTGGCCTCATAAGTCAATGAAATCATTGAATCGTCGGCTCCTGAGCCATTGCATACTAAATTAATCAATTACTTTATGCTCAATGATTTCAATAGCTTAGCTTACCCGGCAACCCCAATTTCGCCCAAAATCTGGAAAATAACCACCCATTTGGCTTCCTCGTGGCTTCTTTTTGGCTTCTCGAAAACAGTTCTTGATGTATATTAATTTTAATATATACTATTTTAGATGTGGACGATTTTAGAAACAAAAGAGGTCACAAAGAGCGTTCACAAACTGCCTAAGCAGATTAAACACAAATATAAGGTTTGGGTTGAAGTTGTAAAAAACGGAGGTTCCGCCAATCTGCGAAATTTCCCTGGCTTCAAGGATGAGAAACCGAAAGGTGAGCTTCGAAATTGTCGCTCATCTAGACTCAATATCCAGTATCGAGTGATTTATTCAGAAGATACAAATATTAAGGAAATCATTGTCGAAAAGGTAACGCCTCATGAGTACAAGAAATAAAAAAGATTATAACCTGGCCGCTGAAAGCATCACCATGACTCCAGGAGAGATGATCCGTCACTTACGTGAGTTGAAAGAATGGTCTCAGCTCGATTTGGCAAGAGAAACAGAGATTTCTCAAACTAATATCAGTGCTATTGAAAATGGGCGAGTTGAAATTGGTAAACACCGAGCGATTGTTATTGCTGAAGCTT
>CAYLWK010000220.1:0-2603 GCA_964387255.1 uncultured Oligoflexia bacterium | reverse complement strand
TTTCTTGATTCCATTTTACAACCGTTCTCAATGTCTTGATGGGAGTCAGCTCCTTGACTCCAAGCTCTGTTGCTTTTTCAATCAACCACTCAAAAGCATCTCCTTTGAGTACTGCCGCTTCCAACGTCACAGGGATGATCTCATCTTTGGGTGCTTGACGGAGATTACTGGCCTCAGCGTCATGATGAAGAAGCAATTCCTGGTCCTGATACTGGATTCTCGCAATGCAAGCATGTCCTTTTCCATCAAGCACTTCCACTAACGCATCGGGTTTAAGTCGAAGCACTTGCCTGGCATGATTTTTTTCTCGAGAGTCCAGCCGAACAGGGTGATTCGGAGTGGGAAGTTCGTCGCAAAGGAATCGTTTCATTGCGCACTGACCTTATACTATAATGAATCATGAGGGAAGGAGTCCTCATTCAGATTCTTGTTTTCGCTGAATTCAAGACTGAGTGGTCAATTGATTGTCTATGAACTTTTGTTTAAAGATTAAGGCTAAAGCTAGACCTTGGAGAATTCGACATCCTTTTTTGATCTCATGGGTCTTAATTGGCATTTTTCAATGGCCCGTTTTTAGCCCCGTTTTCGCATCAGAAAATGAAGTACTCCTCAAGATTGCTCGATCCTCCGAGCTTCGTTCTCAAATCAATTTTTGGATCAATGTCTATACGCGTTGGTCAAGAAATGAAGGGGTGATTCACGATGCCAAGTATCCTGAGCTGGTCTACTCGGTAGTGCCGATTCGAGGGCTTTCTTCTTATCAAAGAAAGGTCAGAATCCAAAAGAGACTTGATTATTGGAAGCACGTGCTTCTTTCGCTTCACCAAAAAGAGTCAGATTCCACTTCAAGCCGATCTCTGTCGAAAGACGAGAAAAAACTGAAGCAAATGTTTCAATCGATTGAGGAACCGCTAAAGTATCTTTCAGCATCCCAGAAAAGGCGAATGCGATTCCAGCGAGGGTATCGAGAAGGGTTTGAGGGTGCTTTAAAAGTGTCGAGCCGGTACCTCCCGGCAATGGAGGAGATCTTTAGAAAAGAAAACGTCCCTGATTTACTTACTCGGATTCCCTTCGTAGAGAGTAGCTTTAACATCAACGCTCGCTCTAAGGTGGGGGCCAGTGGAGTGTGGCAATTTATTCCCTCGACGGCGAGGCTTTTTTTAGAAATCAGTCAGGGATTGGATGAGCGAAATGATCCAATCTTGGCAGCCAAGGGTGCAGCAAAGCTTTTGAAGAAAAACTATGAATCCTTGGGAAACTGGGGACTGGCTGTTACGGCTTACAATCACGGCCGAATGGGCATGATGCGGGCTGTTCGAATCTTAGGAACTAATCAACCTTCCGTGGTCATGGAACGCTATCGCTCTTCAACGTTTGGATTTGCAAGCAGCAATTTTCTAGCTGAGATTCTAGCGGCGATTGAAGTCGAGCAAAATGCTTCTCGATTTTTTCCTGACTTAGATCGATTAAGACCGCTCAAGTTTCGAGAGGTGCTTGTAGAGAAACCAGTTTACTTTACACGCCTAGCAAAGAAGTGGTCCGTTTCTAAGAGGACACTCAAACAGCTTAATCCAGCTTTGGAACGGCCCGTGTTTTTAAATCGAATCCCAGTGCCTAAAGGCTATCGTCTCAGGCTTCCTAAGCGATGACCTTAGGGTCGAACGGTTTTTGTTTCTTAGATGGTTAAAAGCGAAAATCTGTCCCAATGGGCTGAAGAGCTTTAGCGAATTCACTGAAACTGTGATAACCCCTTTACTCATGTATTTCGTTGGCATTGCTGGAGGTTCAGGATCTGGGAAAACGACATTTGCCCGTCGAGTTCTAGAGTTGGTGCAAAGCACACCAGGGATTGATCCGTCGGATATTGCTCTTTTAACTCAAGATCATTACTACGTTCCAGCACTTCCCGATCACCTTCGTCATGAGCAACGTGGAAATTTTGACCATCCAGAAGCACTCGACTGGAAGCTCATTCGAGAGCATTTTCGAATGCTTAAAGAAAATGGAACGGTAGATGTTCCAGTTTATGACTATAAAGTGAGCCGACGCACGGGGGATACGTTTTCCTTAGGACCCGTGAAAGCTCTTTTAGTAGAGGGAATCTTTGCGCTCTGGGATGAAGAGATTCGTAAATTATATAACCTAAAAGTTTATCTAGATGTGGCCGCTGACATCCGTTTTATTCGGAGGCTTCATCGAGATATTCACGAACGACAGCGATCCGTCGAAAGTGTCATTGGTCAATACTATGCAACTGTAAGACCAATGCACCGAGAATTTGTAGATCCAACACATCAGTTTGCTGATTTGATCGTCGGCGAGGAAAATACTGTTTCAGCAGAAGTAGTTGCAGCAAAGGTTAAAGATGTCATCTTGGGAATCAAATCCGAATGAGATCAAGATCACCTTTTTAGGAGGTCTTGGTGAAATTGGAAT
This sequence comes from uncultured Oligoflexia bacterium, assembly GCA_964387255.1. Taxonomy (GTDB): domain Bacteria; phylum Bdellovibrionota; class UBA1018; order UBA1018; family CAUJDS01; genus CAYLWK01. Next base: position 167 of record CAYLWK010000220.1, on the reverse strand, counting down.
GAATTGTTTTGCTCTGGAGAGTCAAAAGAGTTTGATCTTAGTGGACTGTGGTGTGTTGTTCACTGATTTGGATATGTTTGGTGTTGATCTCATTTCTCCAAATTTTGACTATGCTCTGGAGCGTCGTGAAAAATTCAAAGGATTTCTCATCACCCATGGCCATGAAG
>CAYLWK010000219.1:0-3273 GCA_964387255.1 uncultured Oligoflexia bacterium | reverse complement strand
TCAAAATCCTCCAAAGAGTGGGATTCCTAAACTCTCGCTTCGCACCACTCCCTCAACTGCTTAAAAATCAAGGCCTTTCTACATGATACACAACTTTCAACGAAATTTACGGAGACCGGTGTTTTTGTTAACCACCTTCGCCATCTGTCTAAATTTTAAACAATCCTTTTTATTCCAATGATGATAACTCTTCGATATTCCAAGTAAATTATTTTCATTGAGTGAGCTCCTTTTGGCATTAGGCTTGTAAAAGTATTAAGCATGACTAAACGGGAAGCTAGACTTGTAATCAGGCGTTTCTATACTCGGTCAAAACCGAACTTGGAATGGTCTCAAAGAAAACAAGGCTTTCTATGCACTTTTATCACAAGCTTTTTAATTACCTTCTTGATTGGCCCTATTTTTGAAATCAAAACAGTGTTTGCTCAGCATAAACCAAATGAGCCAGTCACTACCTGTCAGCCTTCCGATAATGTCTCTGCAAATGACACCAACACTCTTTCAAATTTTTCCATTGAAGTCGAAAACACCATTGGAATTGGCTTAGACGATCAATTTTCTTTATCTGTTACGGGCTCAACTTTTCGGGATCATCTATTTGGTGAGTTATCCAATGAATGGAAATCTTCCATACCTAAATCTCATCAAGAATCGGAGGTTAGTAAAATTCTATCAGAGGTTCTTAAAGGAGAGTTTAGAGGAGGAGTCAGAGAGGTTCCATATTTTAAGGGAGGTCTAGATAATCCTGAATACAGCCCGATTTCTTACAGACTTCCCAAGGGACTTGAAGTAGCCCTTAAGAAACTATCTCAAGGTGACTCTGGCGAACCAGATTTTGAAGCTATTTCAAAATTTATCTTTTCTCAAAAACGAGAATCCTATGACACAGTGATGACACCAGATGAGGTCTCGCCCAGTTATTCTGAATCAGCCTTAAATAACAAGTTTGGTAACTTCTTGGTGGATTCAGTAGATTCCTTTGGAGTTCCTTTAGTGAAGCCGTTTCAAAATTTTTTAACCTCACTAGAGGAAGAGGAAAAAGAAAAATTACGATATGGTATCAATCGGATTAATTTGGAAAATCTCAGAAGAGAAGGCAGAATTACTGAAGAAGATTATAGTAGACTTTTAAAGTTGGCAATAGAGTCCAATGGTTACAGTGGCGAAAGTGGAAATGCCGCCTTTAATAGAGAACTCAGTAGCGCTATCCAACAAAAGCGTGTTGAAGATGGGCAAAAAGATTTAAAAGACAGGCAAAAGCAAATATCTAAGGATACGGATGTAATTAAGAGTCGTATTGATCAACTTTCAGATCAAGATCAAGAGTATAATACGAAACTGCTGGAGCAAATTAAAAGAGACAGAGAGGCAGCCCAAGGAAGGCGCCTGCAGAGAAATCAGATTCGTATTGAGAATAACCTATTAAGCCAATCGTATCAATTCATCCGAAATATAGCAGCAGATGATCAGCGATCTCAAATAGTCGTGAAAGCGGCAAATGACGGGATCATGGCTTTTCGGGAGTTTCAAAGAAAATCACAAAAAATAAAGGAACTTGCCGATAAATTCGAAGAAATTAGGCATTCTACAGAGATTGTTGATAAGGCAGAGGCTCTCAAAGAACTGGAACTAACTGAAGGAATTTCTGAAGACTATCTAAGTCTAATGAGTATTCAAAATGTATTGAGCATAGCCAATACATTCATGTCTATTTTTAAATTATTCTCAAATCAAAAAAGCGAATTTCAGTTAGTGATGGAAAAATTGAACTCGATCAAAAAAGATATTCGGAAATTACATGAAGAGATGATGAATCAGTTTTATGAAATAAAGAAGAATCAAAGAGATATCCTGAATGGACAGAATAAGGCGATGGAAGAGTTACTTAGAATCGTGGAGAACCAGATTAAATCATTTGCTTTTGATAAAGTAGTTTCTGTTCGATCAAGTGATGAGAATGTCGAAAGAAGAAATGCTCGTCAACCGGTTCTTTATGGAGGACATGATATCGATGCATGGCTAACTCGAGTAAGAGAATGGCATGAAAATCCCAAATTTCCATCGAGTGATGTAGACTCGCTTTACATTCAGCTTTACCATCATCTTCATTTGGAAGGTGATGATGGATTTCCTCATGGTTTTGAAAGAAAAGGTGATTATAGTGTTCCGAATCTAGGCAGTGGCCAAAGCTTGGCGGCAGAGGCTAGATATGCTTTAGCTTCACATGATTTAATTACTCTTCTAGTTGCTTTATCCGAGTACAAGCCAAATGTTACTACTGAAGAGGTAGGTCAGACAGATAGTGGAAATAGAAGAAATGAGATCATTAAAAATTACTCAAAGCTGCCTTCGATAGAAAAATTAGTCGAAGTCGTCAATGTTCTACCTGAGTTAGTGAAGGCAGAGGTAAAAAAAGAAGAGAATCAAGAAGGCAAGACAGTTATTGCAAGAAAGTATGGAAAAATTCATGAGGACTTAGAGTATTTGGCTCCCAAATACAATATTTATCTGCCAAGAATCGAATCGTCGAGTCGAGACTTGGCTGAAGGAGATAAGAGTAAAAGCGAAATTTCCAGAAGTGTTTTGTCTCAGTTTCTTCAGAACTACTATTTTCAAATGAAGAGTCTTTTAGAGACTCTGGATTGTTTAGGGCAAAGATATCGAAATACTTTGGGTCATAGAGGTTTGTTCAAACAAACCTCGAACACTCAGGAGTTAGCGCAAAAAGAAAATCGACGGTTGAAAGTATTTAGGACTGTAGATGCTCCAGATACCTCTGCGGTCAATAGACATCACTATGGCATTTTTAGGGATAAAATTAAGATTTTTGGAGCAAATGAGAGGCAAATCCAGATTGCGCGTGCACAAGTAAATTATGAGAGGTTGAAAAAGAAAAATTTAGAAGATTTAGAGAGAGAGTATCAAGAACAAGTAAGTCCATTACTTCGAAAAAGACAGTCGGGAGTCACTCTTGATGCTGAAGAACTAAGTTTTTTAAGAAAAGCAGCTGATCGATATCACAGTGCCAAAAGAGAGGTTGAGCAAATTAGCTTCACTGACAGATGGGAGGAGCTTCATGGTGGAACTGTGAAAGACGAGGTGAGAGTGTTACTAGAAGATAATCAAGTTGGGAGAAGAAAGCCTGAAGGCATCACTCCAATCGATATCACAAATCACCGATTTCTGGAATTAGATGAAGCTCTTTATGAAGCCACGCGGCAGATAGAAAGTGATCCTGCGAAAATACAAATCACTCCCTACGGCGGACTCGTC
>CAYLWK010000218.1:0-3969 GCA_964387255.1 uncultured Oligoflexia bacterium | reverse complement strand
AACTTGAATCACGTTGAAAAAAGGCTTGCATTGATCAATCAGCTTTTCCCACGATTCAATTTCCCATGATTTCAAGCGGGTTTGGCCAAAGGGATGAATCACCAAGCGAGGGTGCTTGTTTTCAGGTAACTGAAACTTTATCCAATGATCGGCCTTTTTGTGATGCGATGGGGTGAGGAGGATTCGTGGTTTTGGGTTTGGATCCACAGGGAGCCCTAGGTACCGTTGTTTGAGCTGGATAATCTGTCCTGCTCCCTCATTGCACTCATCACCATAAACAGCGTCAGGTAAGAATGAAATACCACTGACCTCTGGCAATTGGGTCAAAACAATCGGATTGAACGCTCTTGGGTAGCTCGTAATTTTTAAATGGGGATAGTGCGTTTTTAGGAGGCTAGGTAAAGCAGTGAGCATCAATGCATCACCTAACGAACGTGACTTCGTTCCTAGGCAAATCGTCCTCATGGAAGCCAAGTTTGGTTTTTTTGGGAAAAAGTCTATTTTTTTTAGCCAGACAAACTCGATCATAAAAATCTCTTTAAGATTAAGAGCTTAGCATAGAAGTTTGTGTCAGGCATCGTTCAGAAATAACTATTTGCGTTATTTTGGCTTATTATAAAGATATTTGGCTAACTGACGAAAAGTCACATTAGGGGAGTGTCTTAGGCCACGTAAGCAGCTTATGAGTAAAGCAAGATTAGTCAAAAAAGGAGAGCTACTTTTTAAAGAAGGTCAGCCTTCAAGCACGCTCTACCTTGTAAAGTCAGGTCGAATTTCTGTCTATACAGAAAAATCCAAAAAAAACATCGAGCTTTACATTGCCTCTACGGGTCAGGTTTTGGGCGAGGAGGCTATTTTTGGAGCAAAAAAATATGGTGCCTCGGCTATTGTGAAAAACGACTCTCAGATCCTAGAGTTCCCTGTTCAAGTCATGCAAGCTCAACTCGGAACAGTGAATCAGGCGATTCAGGTTCTCTTAAATAGCCTCGTTGAGAAAGTAAAAAACTTTAAAACAGAGATCCGAAACTACAAGCTAGAAAATGATACGACACCCTGTCCGTCAGATTTGACTGCGTATATTTACGGAACCGTCTATCACACCGCCCGTTACATCGGTGAGCAAAAAGCTGAAAATGATATTAAAGTCAATTATCAACAAATGCGTAAGTATGCGCAAAGAGTTTTTAATTTATCCCCCGTTCGGTGTGAGAATGCGATTTTTAGTTTGGTGAAAATGGATCTTGCTGAAATTGAAATGGTAAAAGATCCTGATGATCCCGATGGAGAGGAAATTATAGGTTTTATTCATTTTAAAAACCTTCCACTCTTAGAGAAATTTTTCGAATACTATCAAAGTAACTTTTTTAAAGGTGTGAATCCCCATTTTTTCAAGCCAGATCAAAAAGATTTAAAAATGGTCGACGCCCTTTTGAAAGTTTCTGAAAAAGGAAAAGAAGATCGAAATGGTGTCGTTTGGATTAATTTTAAAGAAGCCATGGATGAGCTCAAAAAGTACCTTGGAAAGAGTTTTGAGCCTGATAAATTTAATCTTCTAGAGCAAAAAGGCCTTTATGTGAATCGCAAGTCTGATGACTCTGGGGGCTTTCTAAACTTCTATAAAGACGAGTTTTTAGAAACTCAGGAGTTTTGGAAACTTCTACGAATCATCGAGCAATGGAATGAGGACGGAGAAGTGAACCTCGCTGCTGAAGAAGAGGTCTCCCCAGAGGAAGATTTTTCAAAGTGTCCCAATTGCACGACCGAAACCACGCCCACTCAGAAATTCTGCACTGAATGCGGACTGAATTTACTTGAAGCCCGTGGTCAAGAAGCAGCCTAAAAAACGTTTAGACAAACGAAGGGGTTCATTCTAAGCATGAAAGCATGCAAGAACTTTTGAGGGAATCGACAAAAAAATCAAACCAGAAGCGTCCAATACAGACCAAAGAAACTGCAGAAGAGCTTCCCGTTGGGTGGAGAAAGCGCCTCGCTCCTGAAAAAACAAAGCCTTATTTTCAAAATTTGAGTGCTTTTTTGAAAAATGAGTACCAGACGAGGCAACGAATCTTTCCAAAAAAAGATGCTATTTTCAAAGCGTTTCAATCGGTTGATTTTGACGCCGTGAAGGTCGTGATTTTAGGACAGGACCCTTATCATGGAGATGGTCAGGCCATGGGAATGAGTTTTGCGGTTCCTAATGATTTGTTTCCCAAACCTCCGAGTTTGAAAAACATTTTCAAAGAAATCCAAAGTGATCTCAATGTCACCCTGGATCCAAAGCAATCAGATCTTTCAGGATGGGCTCAACAAGGAGTTCTTTTATTAAACGCCGTCTTGACGGTGAGAGCTCATCAGGCGTTTTCTCATCGGAACCAAGGCTGGGAGTTATTCACCGATCAAGTCATTCAACTTCTGAATGAGCGAACCAAGCCCGTCATTTTCTTACTTTGGGGGGCAGCGGCTCAAAAAAAGGCTCAGTGGGTCACGAAGCCTCATCACACACTTTTAAAATCAGCACATCCGTCCCCGCTTTCTGCCACACGAGGTTTTTTTGGATGCCGTCACTTCTCAAAAGCCAATGCGCTACTGGAGAGGCAAGGGCAGAGTCCCATTCAATGGGAGCAGGTCAGTCTTTCATGAGATTCTCACAAAAACAGTGAGAGTTCTCATAGAAAAAGAGTCAGAATAAAGTTATGATGCCAGCCATGGAATGGTTTCATGAATTTATTCGAAATTTTTTACTGGCGTTTGTTCCGCTCTTTGTGGCTTTAGACGGACTTGGGATTGCACCCATTTTCCTTGCGATGAGCGACGGAATGACAGAAACAAGTCGACGGCGTTTAGTCACTCAGGCCACTATGACAGCATTTGTGATCGCTGTTGTATTTCTATTTTCCGGAAAGCTTTTGTTTAATTTTTTGGGAATCACTCAAAACGATTTTCGTGTCGGTGGTGGCATTGTTCTTCTTATTTTAGGAATTGTAGACCTCCTTTTTTCTCAAAACCAGCAACGTCGTAATCCTGGTGAACACTCAATTGGAGTGGTCCCTATTGGAATTCCACTGATCATGGGTCCTGCAGCGATGACGACAATTATCATTCTTGCTCACCAACATGGCTATGTAGCGACGTTTGCATCCCTATTAGTCAATTTATTTATCGTTTGGCTCGTTTTTAGAAATGTTTCAATCATCATTAAAGTCATCGGCCCTGGTGGAGCCAAAGCCTTTGGTAAAGTAGCATCGTTACTCCTAGTTGCGATTGCCGTCATGATGATTCGAGTTGGGATTACAAACTTTATTGAATCGGCTGGGATCTCAAGCGGAGCTCACTAGAGTGTTCTAAGACACAACTGGAACGTCTTGAATCAATGCGTAACGAGGTCCATAGTACGACTGACCGCTATGAGCATCTCCAGTAAAATAATCAAAACTCATTTCTGTGCCAAGCTCTTTTGAAAACTTTACCGTATGAAAGTGTTCAAACAAAGATCCCGAAAGTGAGCCTCCTTTGATCCATTGAGCTTTACCTGAGTTTTGATCGTGAAGCTTTGCTAGTCGAATCTCACTTGAAAAAGCACAGGTCACTGGATTGTAAAACAACGCAGAAAATTGAATCACTTCGAGAACTTTTGAGTTAGAACTGAGAAGAGCTTCTTTTGATGCTTTACCTGGAGGAATGACGAGCGTTCCTCGGCTGGTGGTCGGAGCTAAATTTAAATAGTCACCATATTGTTTCGTGACAATTTTATTTTCAATGACATTGTCTTTGATGAGTGTCATTGGTTTTTGCAACACGCCTTCTCCCGAATAAAGTACGCTGTCTGCTTCCAAGTCTCGGTACGGATCCAAGCTCAAATTAATCGGATCTCCTTTGATCGACTGAGTTAAAAAAGCGTCTCCTTTATTCTTGTGAGGCAAGCGTTGATATTCAAATGCCGCCGAAAGTTGCCCCAAAGCTGAATTAAAA
>CAYLWK010000217.1:0-3005 GCA_964387255.1 uncultured Oligoflexia bacterium | reverse complement strand
CACTCCATGCTTCAGCACTGATGGCGTGACCTAGCGAGTGAAGCTGCCGATAGGCTCGAATCATCTCAGGAGTGATCCAAGTACCTCCTTGTCCTCGAGGGATCGAGGCACAGTTTTCAATCACTTCATCAAATGCTTGATTAATTGTCAGGTCAAATGGTTGCTGTTTTAAAAAGCGCTTCAATCGTTTGGGGATATGAAGTTGCTCAAAAAGAAGAACTGCTCTTGGATCTGGAGAAAACCAAGTCAGTGGATAGTTGTCGATTGGCCAGGGAAAGATCCCAGAATCATAGGCTTCTAAAAGCGTCTCCGGGTATAAGTCACCCCCAATTGCTACGATTCCATTCTCATCAGCCTGACGAGGATGTGGAAAACGTCTGGTCTGGTTCATAAGCTTTGCGCCTCAAGCAAGCCTTCATTGCTGCTCTAGCTTCGTGGATAAAAATCATCGAACGAACCAAAACAATTCATTCGGTGATTAGAGTGTTTCAACTAACATCACTCCACTCAGTCCACCTGCGGCACAAACAGAAATCAAAGCGCGCTTTTTATTCTTCTCTTTTAGTGCTTGAAGGCTTTGAATGATCAAGCGCGTGCCAGTGGCACCAAAAGGATGTCCAATGGGTATGGAGCCCCCATGAATATTGAGTCGCTCTGGGTTGACGTTGCCTACAGGGGCGGAGAGCCCTAGTTTGTCTTTTGCAAAAGACTCAGAAGCGAGGGCCTTTAAGGTTGCTAAAACCTGTGCTGCGAAGGCTTCGTGAATTTCAAATAGATCGATATCGTCAAAAGACACTCCTGTTTGTTTTAAAAGCTTTGGAATTGCATAGGCCGGGGCGATGAGAAGGGGCTCTTTTTGGATATCAATGGCGGCGGTAGCCACACCTCGGATAGTACCCAAGGGCTCGAGTCCTAAAGCTTTGGCTTTCGACTCTTTCATAAGCACAATTGCGCTGGCTCCATCGGTTAAGGGACTCGCATTGCCGGCGGAGATGGTTCCATCTTTAAAAAACACAGGCCGAAGCTTACCAAGCTTTTCCAAACTAGAATCTTCTCGTACATCGGTGTCGCGTTCGATCACTTTGCCCTCAGGGGTTGGGACTGGAATCACATGACGAGCGTAAAATCCAGACTTCCAAGCAGCTGCAGCTTTTTGATGACTCGAAAGCGCATACTCATCTTGTTCCTGACGAGATACGTGAAACACCCGTGCCATCAGGTCTGCCGATTGCCCCATCGTCTCTCCGGTGGTTGGCTCTTTGATACCCGGTGCATGGGGTGCAAGGTAGCCAAGTTTAAACTTAGAAAGGAGCTGAAGTTTTTGACTCAGCGTTTTTGCTCGAGGGATGGTGGAAAAAAAATCGGTCGCCTTTTTACTAAAGAGGGCTTGAATGGAACTGATCGACTCAGCGCCTCCGGCAACACCCACTTCAATTTGCCCACTTTGAATTTTGGCCATGATGCCCGCAGTCGCTTCGATTGAGGAAGCACAATAGCGATTGATTCCAGTGCATGGAATCGTTGCAGGGAGACCGGAGTCGAAAAGAGCTTCGCGAGCAATGTTAGGTCCCTCAGAAGGCGCAGAAACAATTCCGAAATAAACTTCGTCAATCAGTTTGGGATCTATGGTAGACCGTTGCACAGCCTCTCGTAAAGCCACCCCGCCTAAAGTAGAAGCAGGCATTGAGTTAAACACACCTCGTGCACGTACGAACGGTGTGCGAGCGCCACTTACGACGACAATCCTTTCATGATCCATGGCTGGTCACCTTTCTTCGGTGCCTAGTGTACCCAAGAGTTACGACCAAGAATAGTGTCAATTGTGTTTAAAACATGGTTGGTTGCTTCATGGGTATTTTTAGGATGATGAGCCGGTAGACGCACTGTCTGTGGGATGGAGCTTTGCGCTACTTTGCTTTGGCGGTAGAGCTCTTTAAACCCATACTCTTTGGAGTTTCGCTTTAAGTTTTCAAGCTCACTTCTCAATGCAGACCATCGACGCCTCAAAAGAAGCATTCGAATTCGCTCCGCACGATCTGGCAAACGCTCCTTGAATCGATTGCGAATCTGATTTTGAATCTCTTGCTTTTCGAAAATCACTTGAGTCATTAAAAGATGTCTCCTTTGAAAAATAACGCTGACGTGCGTTATAAAGCCAACGCGATCAAAGGTCAATTTCTGGAGCCTTGCTTTACGATCATAGAGCTATGATGAATCTTAATAAAAGACTTAATTGATCTAGATTTAATTCATTCTGTGAATGAATTAGGGAGCGGGACGCGTTGCCTGAGCGGGATTGGACCAGCGAGGCGTGCTACAGTTGCCCAGCCCATAGGTCAGTCGTTTCACGTAGCTTCCATCCACGTTCATCACATAAATATTGCGCTTACCTGTTCGATCGGAGCTAAAGGCAATGAAATTACCATCAGGGCTAAAATCTGGATCTTCATTGCTTCCTTGCTTTTTAGTTAGCCGCTGAATATTTGTGCCGTCTGGGTTGATTGTGAAAATATCAAAGCCTTTGTCCAGCCATCCTGCAAAAGCAATCTTCTGACTCTGAGGTGACCATGCGGGAGTGGAATTATATCGACCTGCATAGGTGAGTCGCTTTTTGCTAGAGCCATCCGCGTTCATGACAAAGATCATGGGTTTCCCTGTTTTAGATGAAACATACGCAAGCTTTTTCCCGTCAGGGCTCCATGCGGGATCTACATCAAACCCCCAAGACTTAGTGAGTCGAGTGGCTCTTCTTGTTTTACGATCAAGAGAGAAAATTTCAGGGTTCCCTAAAAAACTCATCGTTAAAGCAATACTCTTTCCGCTAGGATGATAATGAGCTCCACTATTGATCCCTTTGCGGTTCGAAAGTAAACGGATCGATCGCGTTTTAAAATCAAACTCATAAAGATCCATATTCTTTTTTGTAATTTTCTGTCCGTCTTTGCCAGCCATTGCCAGCAATTGCTGGCCATTGCGGGCCATTGCCAGCCATTGCCAGCCATTGC
>CAYLWK010000216.1:0-4698 GCA_964387255.1 uncultured Oligoflexia bacterium | reverse complement strand
TGCTCCGCCATGGCCCTTGTTCATTCCGGGCATGCCCAAATCGGGCACGACATTCCTGACCCACTCGCTCTTGGAGTGTGGGGCCGCACGCGACTACAAGAGCCTGCACAAGGAAATACACCTGTTTTCTTCGAGGACGGCAGAGCCCTCGGCGGAGGCGTTTTTTGCCCATTTCGAGAGTAATTCAAAAGCAGAATGGGCCTGTGACGCGACGCCGACATACATCTTTGATCCGTCCGCGATCGAGAGAATTCATGCAGCCTTCGATCCCGCGCCACTGTTCATCATCTGCTTGCGCGAACGGGTCGACCAGATTTTTTCCTGGTATGTCCATTTCACGCTCAACAGGCTTATCCCTGATTTCTGGGCAAAGAGCGATTTTGCCGAGATACAGGAGCCAGACCTCTTCGGGCCGTTGCCAAACTACCGGGCGATGTTTGCGCGCTCCGCGCCCGGAATAAGACGGTGCATAGAGCTTTTCGGCCGTGAGCGCATTCTGACATTCAATCATCATCGGGACTATTCTGCCGAGTCCGGGTTCTGGGACATCCTTTCAGACAGGATCGGGTATCCATGTCCGCCTCATCCCACGGTCAAATGGCACCAGGACTTTCTTCCCGAGGCGATTTATTTCGAGGCGCCGACAGAGAGATTTATAGATGGTCGGCTCTATCAATTTGCACAGGGCGACCTGCTTGTCGTCGCGGGCCATGCTTCACGGCTTTACAGAGACGTTTCTCCCGACCGGGGGCACGCTGTCATGGACGGGTGTGCGAAGATGATGACCAGCCTGGAAGACGGCACCATCTCGGTGATCAAGTCGATCATCTATGATGATTTCCTTGAATCCCTCGACCTGCTGGATGTTCCGAGAGAACAAATGCCACCCCCCTCGACAAGAACCCTGAAGCGCGCGCAGTTGCCTCAGACGGCGCTTGAGGACGTGTCATCGAGACCTTTTCACTGGACAGCAGGTCAGTCGGAACCGCGCGTTTGAAGCGGGAAACGGAAGGAGCAGAACACAGAGGCGTGCCGGCACGCATGTTCCAGCCGTCACGGCTTATCCGGCACGCTCGCATAACGACTTGCGATGATAATCGAGCACGGATTTCAGCATGTCGACGGTATCGTATTTCGGCGTCCAGTTGACCGCATTCCGCAGAGCAGACGCATCCCCGATAAGCTTTGGCACCTCGCTTGGACGAGACAAAAGGTGCGCCTGCGGCTCGATCTTAACATCGACACGGCTCTGCGAGATGAGGATCTCGACGAGTTCGTATATCGGTCGCGCATGCCCGGAGGCGACATTGAATATACAGCCCGGCTTGAGGTGGTCGCTTGCTTCTATCACCCTGGTGTAGGCACTGACCACGTCCCGGACATCCAGGAAATCCCGGGCAGCTTCGAGATTGCCGACTTTCAAAACCGGGGCCTGCAACCCGGCTTCGATCCGTGCGATCTGTGCTGCAAAGGACGGTATCGCGAAGGTTTCCGGGTGTCCCGGGCCCGTGTGATTGAACGGCCTGAGCCGCAGGCATCGCAGCCCGCGCCCTGCAAGCACTTCGAGCGCAAGATCTCCCGACGCCTTGGTCACGGAATACATGTCCATGGGGGCCAGTATGTCTGTCTCGCGCAGCGGGCCGTTGTTCGCAGTGCGCCCGTAAACAAGCCCCGAGCTTGCATGAAGAAGCCATGTCTCCGGCAGCTCCTCGAGAATAATCCTGCCGAGGGCCTCAACCGCGGACGCATGGATGTTCCATGCCTCGGCAACCTTGCCTTCCACTTCGTTGGGTGAAGAAATGCCTGCCAGGTTCACGATGTGGGTGGGGCGTTCGCGTATCAACAACTCCCGAACCGCACGAGCGTCGGTCAGGTCGAGCGCGATTTCATCATGTCTCGGAGTGCGCGCGGTGGCGATGATACGGGCGGTTGCGCCGAAATGCGCTTCCAGATTTTCCAGGAGGTGCCGGCCAACGAATCCACTGGCACCAATCAGCAATATGCACCGCGTCCGATCCGTCATTGAAGGACGCTTGCAGCCATGCCGTGATGCAGATCAGCATTCACCATTTTCACCTGTCTCCTGTAGCGAGATCGCTGATCTCCCGCGGGGGTCGGGCGTGCGCCTTCGCCTGCTCTGGCTGCCTCGGGAAACACGTGGACCGCTCTGCTTCCGGTTTCGAGGTTCTTACATATGCGCGGTCTTCTGTTGTCAAGGCGGCAGGCAACGATCCTGCCATGCATCGCATCAGTCGCCAGATGTCCCCGTCCGGTCTGCACCTGTCCGGGCGCTCCGCTGGCAACGTTCACTCTTCGATCAGGCTCTTGCGGACCGCGTCGAGCAGGGGTGACGCGATGAAATTCAACACCGTCCGCTCCCCCGTCGTGATGATGACATCGGCCGGCATCCCGGCCGTCAGGCGGCCTTCGATGTCCTTGGGGACATCTTTGTCATCCACGTCGATACGGGCCAGGTAATAGGGCATCTCCTGGGGGTTTTCCGGCGTGATGACGTCATTGGAAACGGATTCGACCTTGCCCAGCATGATCGGTGTGAGTTTCGTCTTGAAGGCCGTGAACCGGACCTCGGTCTCGAGCCCCGGTGACACGTTGTCGATATCGCGTGGCGACACCCGTGCGTTCACGATCAGCTCTTCGTTCTCGGGAACCAGCTCCATGAGGACATCGCCCGCCCTGATCACGGATCCCACGGTGTGAACCTTCAGGTTCTGGATCGTGCCGGACCCGGGGGCACGGATCTCCGTGCGGCCGAGAATGTCTTCGGCGACCGTTTTCCGCTGTTCGAGTTCCGATATCTCGGAGCGGACTTCTTCCAGTTCGGAATTGGCGCGCTCGCGGTATTCCTGCTCGATCTGGAGCGCCTCCAGCTCGGTTTCGCTGATGACGTTGCGGGCTTGTGCGATTTCGGAAATCACCTGCCCGAGGGACGCCTCGATCTGGATCATCTCGTCTTCGCGCTGCGACAGGACATTGCTCTGGACCAGGCCTTTTTCCTGGCCGCTGCGCATCCGTTCGACCATGTGGCTGAAGTTTTCGACGCGGCGTTCCAGGGCGGATTTCTGAAGCTCGAGCCCCTCGATCTGTTCCTTCGTCTGATCGATCCGGCTGGACAGGATGTCGGTCCGGGATTTCATGATGGAGCGGCGGGCCTTGAAGCGATCCCTCTGATCCGCAATCACCGCCTTCAGGTCTTTCGATGCGGTACCGGGGTCAATGTCGTCCGGCAAGTCGATCCGGTCCGCCATCTTGCGTTCTGCCAGGAGGCGGGCTTCGGCGACCCGGGCCATGTTCAGCCGGGTTTTGATGACCTCGAGGTTGGAGTATGCCTCGACACCGCTGAGGCGCAACAGGACGTCGCCTTCATTGACCATGTCGGCCTCTTTCACGCGGATTTCTTCCACGATCCCGCCTTCGAGGTGCTGCACGACCTTGCGGTTGCCCTCCAGAGAGATCGTGCCCGGCGCGAAGACGGCGCTGTCGAGCTTGGCGACGGCGGCCCAGCCCCCCAATACGCCGAACGTGATGAACACGATCGCGTATCCCATGATGGCAATCGGTTTCGGGCTCGGTTTGATGGCCATGTACGGCACGTCCTTGTGTGGCTTGGTCCGGTTCCGATATTGTCCGGAAACCCGTTTTTACAAGCGGGCGCTGTCAGCTCTCATCCTTTTCGGATGTGGACAGCTGAACCACCGCGGGCGAGTTCCCGGACGCGGCTTTCTGCGCTTTTTCCGCAGCCGGCGCGGCTTGCGGCTGTTGAAAGAAGTCCTTGGTCAGGCCGAACTTCTCGACCGTGCCATTCATCAGCATCAGGGTCTTGTCGGACAGGGCAAGCAGATTGGTCTTGTGGGTTACCAGAACGACGGTCTTGCCCATAGCCTTGAGTTCCTGGATGCAGGAAACGAGCGCTTTCTCGCCCATGCTGTCCAGGTTGGAGTTGGGCTCGTCCAGAACCACGAGGCTGGGATAGCGGTAAACGGCCCGGGCGAGGCCAACGCGCTGCCGTTGCCCGCCGGACAGGAACATGCCGCCATCGCCGACATTGGTCTCATAGCCATTGCTCAGCTTCTGGATCATGTCATGCGCGCCGGCCAGGGTGGCGGCGGCGACGACATTGGCGTCCTCCGGATCGTCTTCGAACCGTGAGATGTTTTCAGCGACAGACCCGCCGAAGAGCTTCACATCCTGCGGCAGGTAGCCAAGGTAACGCCCGAGCTGTTCGGGATCCCAATGGTGCATCTCGGTCCCATCCAGACGCACGGCACCGGCGGCCGGCGTCATGGCCCCGACAAGATGCCGGACGAGAGAGGACTTGCCCGATCCGCTGGGGCCGATGATCGCAAGCACTTCCCCCTGGTTGATGGAGAAGCTGATCCCCCTGAGCAGCGCGTCCCGGGTGCCCGGAACGGTCGCGAACAGTTGCTCTACCTTCAGGTTCCCCTTGGGCTCCGGCAGTTCGGTCCGCTCTTCCTGTTCCGAGATGTTAGCGAACAGTTGCTTCAGCCGCTTGTGGGAGGATCGCGCGTTGACGAACTGCTTCCACTGGCCGACGGCCTGTTCCACCGGCGCCAGCGCGCGGCCCATCACGATCGACGCCGCGATCATGATGCCGGGCGAGATAAGCTGCTGGATGGCCAGCAAGGCCCCTGTCCCCAGGATGGCCACCTGAAGGCTCAT
>CAYLWK010000215.1:0-3500 GCA_964387255.1 uncultured Oligoflexia bacterium | reverse complement strand
GACAAAGGTAACTCGGCGCCCCATCAAATCTTGACGCCGATCGCAGTTTTAGGTAGGTGTAGGGAATCAGAAAAGAGATCGATAATGGCAAGAATTTCGGCAGAAGACTGTTTAAAAGTGGTTCCTAATATGTATGAGTTGGTGCTAGTTGCAACTCGAAGAGCCCGTCAATTGTATCGAGGCGCTGATCCACTGGTTCGATCTAAAAATCGAATTCCAGTGACTTCTTTAAGAGAAATCGCAAAAGGCAGAGTTCGAAGCGGATTAGGCAAAGATCAAGGAGATGATGAAGCGTTTCCTTTAGAAGAGCTCAATGCCATCAATTAGGCTTTTTTGAATTAACCGCTGAGTGGTGTGACGGTCGATGAAATCTCTTTAAATTTAGATCGAGCCAGTCGTTTCGAACGATCAGACAACCCTTCTTTTATTTTTCCAGTCAAAACATGGTCCAAAACCTCACTGATCTCCCTTGCAAAATGAATCGTGAGCCCTTTTCTGACATACTTAGGGACCTCGCTCATGTCTTTTTCGTTTCCCTGAGGAAGCACAACGCTTGTGATTCCCGCGCGTTTTGCAGCAAGTAGTTTTTCTTTAATCCCACCCACAGGTAAAACTTTTCCTGTCAGCGAGAGCTCGCCAGTCATTGCGATTTTCTGTTTTGAAATACGTCCTGAGAAAAGGGAGTACAAAGCCGTAGCCATCGTGATTCCAGCTGACGGTCCGTCTTTAGGAATTGCCCCTGCGGGAATGTGAACGTGGACATCTTTTCGATTAAAATCTTTGGTATTCAACCCTATTTCTTCGGCAAGTTTTCGCTTCACATAGCTCCACCCGATATTAGCGCTTTCAATCATCACCTCACCTAAACTTCCGGTGAGTTTCAATTGACCCGATCCAGGTAGATCCGTTGCCTCTATAAAAAGAATATCGCCTCCGGTAGCTGTCCATGCCAGCCCCACCACAACTCCTGGTTGAACAATTCGTTCTGCAAGATCATTATGAAATCGCTTAGGTCCTAACCATTGATTTAAGTCTTTTGAGAGAATGGTGATCACTTTCTTCTTAGGCTTTCTACGCGTGCTTGAGCCTTTCACAATTTTTGTAGCTGCCTTGCGAGCGATTCTTTCAATCATTTTTTGAAGTGACCTAAGCCCCGGCTCCCTTGCATAATCAGAAATTAAATTCTTTAAAGTCGACTTAGGAATCTTGAGCTGAGAGGCTAATACACCCGTTTGTTTTAAAATCTGTGGAATAACGTATTGATTAGCAATCTCTGCCTTCTCTTCTAAAGTGTACCCAGGGATCTCAATCACTTCCATCCGATCCAACAAGGGTGCAGGAATGCTGCTAGTGGTATTCGCCGTACAAATGAAAAGAATATTTGATAGATCAAAAGGCACATCGAGGTAGTGATCTAGGAAACTAAAATTTTGTTCTGGATCCAAGACCTCTAAAAGTGCACTCGCTGGATCTCCTTGAAAACTCTGCCCTAACTTATCAATCTCATCTAACATGATCGCGGCATTTTTTGCTCCCGCTCGCTTCACAGCAGAAATCACCTTTCCGGGCATAGCTCCAACATACGTTCTGCGGTGGCCTTTAATCTCCGCTTCATCACGCATCCCTCCCAAAGAGAAACGATAAAATTTTCTCCCTAAAGTCTCAGCAATCGATCTCCCAATAGATGTCTTCCCCACACCAGGAGGTCCTACTAAGCAGATCACAGCTCCTTTCGGAGACTCTTTCTTGGATTTCAACTTTCGTACAGCCAAAAACTCAATGATTCGTTCTTTTACTTTCTCTAAACCATAATGGTCTTTATCTAGAATGCGCTGAGCACGCCGAATATCAAGCTGATCTTTGGTCTCAACGCTCCAAGGAAGTGCAATCAACGTGTCTAAATAGTTTCGAGCAATGTTATATTCAGGGGAACTCTCTGGTGTTGTCTCAAATTTTTCTAATTCCTCAAGAGCTACTTTTTGGGCTTCTTCAGGCATCCCCGCTTCTAAAATTCTCTCACGAAGCGTTTTAGAAGTTTTTGTTTTCGGATCATCCGAGGTTCCTAGCTCTTTTCGAATCACCTTCAACTGCTCTTTTAAAAAGAATTCTCTTTGCATTGAATTGATCTTCGAATTGACGTCATCCTGAATCTTGCGCTGCAAATTGGCAACATCACGCTCTTTTCTTAAGTGCAAAAGAAGTTTTTCAAATCGTTTTGTCACTGAAAGTGTTTCAAGAAACTCTTGAGCATCCTCTTTGCTAAGGGCTAATGCAAAGGCAACTAAATCCGCAACGGTCCCAGGACCAGGAGCATTGATCATTGCCATGCGCATTTCTTCAGTAAAAAATGGATTCACTTCAGAAAGGTTTTTGACATCTGCGATCACATTACGAGTCAATGCATCAAGCTCAGTCGTTTTTTCAACTTCATCTTTGAGGTACTTCGGCTCAATCACCATATGAGGCGACTCGGCAAGCGTCCGACTGACTTTAAATCGTCGCATCCCATGCACTAAAAGATTGATAGAACCATCAGGAAGCTTAATTCGCTTAATGATTTTGCAAGCAACGCCCACATCGTATAAATCAGAAAGCTTGAGCTCTTCTTTCACTGGCTCTTCGCGAGTCAAAAGTAACCCAATGACTCGTGTGCCTTCGATCGATTCCTCAGCAGATCGCACATAGCGTGGTAACTGAATGGTGAGAGGTGCCATTAATGAGGGAAATACGATGGGTCCACTTTGTGGAATCACGAGCAGATTCGGGGGAAGAATCTGTTCTGGTAAAGCAAGCTCTTTCGGTGCAACAAGCTCTTTTCCAGATTCGGCCGATGATTCTTGATTCTTTTCTGAGGTGTCGGATTCAAATTCACTCATACTTAGTTAGTACTATGGGACCTAAAATGAATTTGGCAAGGCTTGGTCTTAAAAAGAAATGGAACCACCTAAAGGGCTGAAACTGCTAACGTTTTGACTTTGCTTTCAGATCAATGATGATTCGTGCATGGTTACTTAAGTAAAAAACTCTGACTCCAGTCATCTCTTTTAGTTGAAGGCTAAACTTCCATTGCTCTTGATCAATTAAAGGCAAGAGTTCAATAGATTTCACGATCGAGCGCGGTGCCATTTTTTTTGCCTCAGATACGATTGATTTAGCATCAAATCCAAGGTGAGGGTTTCCAAAAACAGTGACATCAACTTTTTTTTCTGCAGACTTAATTCCTACAAAAAAGAATGGTGGCATTTTCAAAGGCACTGGTTTTCCGTTTCGATGCCCCACTAAATCTAAAACAATGCGTTCATAACCGCGTTGATTGACTTCTGGCGAGCGTCGTATCCTTTCAATCGTGACATTCTCAACGGCTTGATCTCCCCCTGAAATCACCCCTCGAGTTACGAATAGATCCGTCGGTCGAGATTCAGCGATGTGAATGTCCTCCGGCTGAATCCCTGGAATCATCGCTTCTGCAAAATCCACCCCGGAAAAGCACTTCCCGAAGA
>CAYLWK010000214.1:0-4240 GCA_964387255.1 uncultured Oligoflexia bacterium | reverse complement strand
GATTTTTCATACGGTCGAAACTGAATGGGCCAATCATCAACTCACTGGAACTGAACTTTATGACCGGGCAATTGAGCTAACGAAAGAACTTGGCTATCTTTTTACCGAAAATATCGATGGTCATCGAATCAGCGACTTCCCCCATATGAAACACTCAAAAGAAAGACTCAAAAACATCGCTTTTCACCCTAAAGCAGAGCTTTGGGTGCTTGAGGTTCATATCCAGGATCCCAAAAGACGCTTTGGTGCATTTATAGAAGACATGCTGATTAAAAATCGATCAAAAGACGATGTCTTGAATTCAGAAGAATAAAGTACGACTCATTTTTCCATTCATTTCATGAATGGAAAGAAAATCATCGAATTATAATTTGAGGTATGAATGGGCTTATTGATTTCCAATGAAGCCTTTGCTTTTTCTGTCTTTTCGTACAATTGGGGTGATTTTTTTGGAGAAAAAGTAAGGCACGGAATACGATGACGATTAAGCCAATCAACAACGACTTTCCCTTCACCATCAAACGCGTCTGGTTTTTCATCGTGATAAACATCATGCACACTTACCGGGGTGCCTGATTCAAGCAAAGGAAAAACCGTTTCAATATACCAATGAGCAAATTCTGCCGAATGATCAGAATCAATAAACAGGTAATCAATTTTCTTGGGAAACGTATCTATTTTTTCTTTAACATCGCCTACGAACAACTGCCAACGCCCTTTAGCTAAGCTTTTTGGAACAAATCGCTTGGAGTAATTAACGATATCGTAGGACTGTAACTGCCCTTTTTGGTTGTCTCGAAGGGCTGAAAGAATCCAGGTCGTTGACCATCCCCTGGAAGGTGAAATTTCTACTACTGACTCAGGTTGCAGTTCTCGCAAAAGCAAATAGGTGATTTCGCTTTCAATATCATCCAGCTGAGGTCGAAAATGAGCAAATCGTGTGATTTGATTTTTAAACCGAATCAGCCTTGCTCGAACTCGTTCGGTTGACGTCGGCTGATGCCCTAAAGGAAGGTACCCTTGTGAGAGATAGAAAGCTCTTTGCTGAGCCTTCACTCGCTTTAAATCTAAAGCATATTTTTGATAAAGTTCAATGATTTGATCTGGATCATAAAAACTCTCGATCTCTTGTTGCATTGATCTTAGGTATCGGGACTCTTTTTCCGTGTCAAGTGCGTGCGCCTTGCCAAGCAGAACAGCTAGGTGATTGGAAGAATCGAATCAATTTAATGAGTTTCACACTGATTTACTTTTCTCGGGATTGGATCTCCCAAATCCTGACGTGTCGCACGGCCCTTGAAATTCCTTCTAGAACTGAGATGATAAACCCATAAAAGCCATCTCGGTAAGCTTTGTAATAGAAGTAGTTTTTAAAAAACATGGCAAAGAATGCAAAGAAAATCCGAAAGGCATTGGTTCGTTTGCCTTGCTCGAATCGATCCTGAGCCTCGACTCGGGTGTATTTCACCATCTTTTCTAAAAACTGTTGAGGTCCAAATCCAGGCCAGTGATAAAAAGGTTCTTCAATTCGACTCGGCGCTTCAGGATAAACTGGAAACTCGTGAACTTCATTTTTATATCGAATACCGTTTTTTTTAAAAAATCGATCTTGGTAACTCGGACTCCAAATACCGGCTGTGATCTCTTTTCCTAAAAAATACTCTACTCTTCGAATTTTATAGTACTTCTTTGGAGGGAACGCTCCGTTTTTAAAAAAGTCCTGAACCCGATCTTTTAACGCGTCGGAACATTTCTCATCTGAGTCAATCACTAAAACCCATTCATGTTTGGCCTGGTCTAGAGAAAAATTTCGCTGGTCTCTAAAATTATCCCATTGCCGCTGAACGAAGTTTACACGTTCTGACCATGGCTGGTCTTGTGAAAGACAAATCGCTTGGGTTTTATCGGAGCTATGTGCATCCACCACCAAAATTTCATCCGCAAATGAAATTGACTCCAAGCACCGAGCAATGAATTGCTCAGAATTTCGTGTAAGCACTATGGCGGTCAGTGGAATTCGATCCATCACGCTGACACCTTAACCCTTTATCCTCAGATTTCGTATTCATTTATTCAAAGATATTTAAAAACGATCGCCATTGAGATAGTTTATACACTGGGGGGATGGAATAATGCGCTTGAAGGTCACCGTAGTTCTATTGGGCTTTTTTTTCGCGAGTCCATTTGCTCAAGGAAAGCGCTGCAGTGACATCATGAAGTGGCCTCCTGGCAAGCCTTCTCATAAAATCTATTTCTTTCCCCTCTCCATTGTGGAACGTGAGCGCATTCGATCCGAAGCAAAAACGTTCGAAGGCGAGAAATTGACTTTCCCAGAACGCTATTCAAGGGAAAATCAAAAAGAGCATCTCTTCTTAGCACTCGCAGATTCTAGAATTCTTGCCGTTGAATCGGGAGTGATTGAGTCAGTCCGAAGTGCAAAAAATCCTAAACCCAATTCTCCAGAAGAAACCTGGCCTCATCAATGGAATGTAGTTTTAAAAACTAGAAAAAATGATCGTGTCTATTACGTTCATGTTGATTCAAACCTAAAAAAAGGACAGAGAGTGAACGCAGGTGATCTCATTGGCTTTCCAAATCCTCATTTCCCATTCTGGGAACACCTTCTTCATTTTCATATGGTCTACGAGAGAGCTGACCAAAGTCTTTTCATTCCCTATCTTCAAGAATACTGAATTTTTTTTATGGGCCGATCGTCACTTTTAGACTCTTCGTCACAGTAATTGGAACTAGACCGCCTTGAGGAGACGGATCATAAACAACCCATTTCAAAAACAATTGCGTGCCTGAAGGAATCGAAGCAGGGATTGGAAGTGGCACCCTGGCATAGCCTGATCCGTTTTCTCCCTGAGGTGCTGCTGAGGTCATCATTGGCCTAGAAACAAAAAGGGGATCTGGCACAAACTCCATTGGAATATTCATTAACTGAAACTGAAAAGGGGTCACTCCCCAAATAAACTCGATCACCCGGTTTGGAGCTGCAAAACGAACATTAAGCGCAAAATCTAAATTCCCTGAAACAGGCTTTCCTTCAAAGCCAATCTCGGGCTCATATCCACCCCGTCCAATCATGCCGCTTCCTACTGGAATCGCCTCAGCTACGGAACGACCTAAGTTTAAGTTTGGAATCACCATGTATCCAAATTCAGATGAAGATCGCTTCACTTGACTTATTATTACATCAGGTGCTTGATCACGATTGACATCCCCAACTTGAAGTAATCGAGATGGGATGACTGGATTCAGAAGGTTTTGTCCGATGTAGTAGTCTGAAAAAAGCTGGACTCCTAAGGGTTTTAGAATCGGTTGATTAGAGAAAACAAAATAACTCTGGCCAGGAATAAAAACCAAACGGGCATTGGGGATGGTTCTATTCGGACGCGTGCTTCGATTTGTCTGCCCGTCAATCGTTAAAATATCGTAAAAGCCATCTTGATTGAAATCTCTTACTTTAAAAGTAGGTGTATTGACTTGATATTGTCCAGTGATTCCTTCTTCCAGAATGGGGCTTCCCGAGATGGCTTGAGGCGCCATTGTTCTTCCTGCAAAACTCTGACCTACTCCATATTCAGTATAGAATTGAGTCGCGCTTGGAGCTGTTCTGGTCACTTCCATAAAGATCAAATCTAAATTGCCGTCACGATCTAAATCGACGACTTCAAGATCATGAGGCACAGGCCCCGTCATAAACCAAGATTGATTGAGCTGGATGCCGGTTTGACTAAGTTGAATCTGATAAAGCCATTGATCCAATGCTCCATTCGGCCAAGCTTGACCCAAAGCGAGGATTGATTCTCGTGTGCCATTTTGATCCATATCCACTAGTTCAGCAGAAGTGATCGGGAGCAACGAGGGGGGTTGAAAGGCCCAATGTCCACCTGATTGAATACCTCCTTGCCCATCCCCCAACAAAACATGAACCCCGATTGAAGCTTCATAGCCCCCTAAGAGTGAAGCGACCTGACCTGCTAGAACCAGATCGAGATTGCCGTCCTGATTGATATCTTCCATTTCAAAAAGGCTAATCGTTCGATCCACAAGTCTTCCCATGGGAGGCACATTCGGTCCGGGAACTGGAAAAAATGGCGAGAAATCAAAGATCTCCTGTTGGGAGAAAAAATACTTAGGTGTTTGTTGAGGATCTTGAGATTGCACCCAACCTCGTGGACCTCCATTTTGATAAAATTGAATATTGCCCTCATGGTTCATGGTGATCAAATCA
>CAYLWK010000213.1:0-14579 GCA_964387255.1 uncultured Oligoflexia bacterium | reverse complement strand
TTTCAAAGAAGCGGCGAGTGGATCTTTTCTCAGGGTCCCTTGAAAAGTCTCCATTTCAGATCAATGATTTTAGTCTACAACGCTCAAACTCAAACCAGCGAGTCCCATTCAAACCCATTTATTTATCCTTAGTTCACGGTGAGTTACAAGAACATAGGAGTTGGCCGGAATGTCAGAATCGCGTTCAAGGGGTGAGTGGCGCAAAGTTTAAAAAAGTGAAAACTAAACAGGAAAAAGATTCAGTATTAAAGTCGTGGGGAATTGAGTTTTGATTTAGTTTTTATCAAGAATTGATAAACAAAGGTGCATCTGCGGGCATTTTGGGGTATAACCCTCGGCCATGCACCCTTCACCAGATCATAGAGGTTCAACTACCGACAGTGGAGAAGAAGTTAACTCTGCGGTGGTGGTAGAGCTTCTAGATTTGCAGAAGGTTTCAACGCGATTTGATTGGATTGGGATCTATTGGTTACAGGGTCAAACGCTAGTGCTAGGTGAATTTCTTGGTGAGCGGCCAGTTCATGACACGATTGCAGTTGGGCAAGGCGTGTGTGGAACGGCTGTTTCAGAAAATCAAGATCAGATTGTTCCCGATGTTTCTGAGCGTGAGAATTACCTTTCTTGCGGTTTAGGTGCCAAATCGGAGCTGGTTGTATTGATTCGAAATCAAGAAAACCAAATTGTCGGCCAAATTGATATAGATAGCAAAACCAAGGGGAATTTTACCCACAAAGAGCTTGATGCAGTTCGAAATCTTGCAAGAAAGCTGGGAGAAAGATGGAAAAAGTAAGAAAGACCAAAGGGAAACCGTCATTAGAAAGTATTTTGTTCAATACTCCTGAACAAAAAATGCTCCGATTTTTACTCTCTGAGCCAACCACTTCGTTCACTCCACGAATCCTTTCTTCGAGATTGAAGGGAATACGGGGTCTTGGGGGAGCTGAAGGGATCATGAGTCTTTTAAAAAAGCTTGAAGAAGTCAGTCTTGTTCAGTTTTTAAACAATAATCGGGAAGTTTCGATTCAAAATGACAATCTTGCAGTCAAAATGTTGAAGATTGTGTCTTCAATTTGTGACCTCGAGGGAGTCCGAGAATTAGTTGAGCCAATTTCAACAAAAGGTGTTCTTTTTGGTAGCCGAGCCACTGGAGAGTGCCGAAGCGACAGCAATTATAATGTATTTGTTGTTTCTGATTCTACCGACTCTGTAAGAAATGTAGTGGAGCGTCATCCTTTGGGGAAGAAAATTGAGCTTGAGGTGTGGACGCCCGACCAATACCACCTCATTGATAAAAAGAACTCTAGGTTATCAACAGACTTGACTTCTGGGATTGTGATGTGGGGATCAAGTTGGTAAACTCCTGCTGTGGCAAAGTCTTCAGTAGATCAATTTGTATCTAAAAAACTCATTCTTTTGTTTTGTATAGCTGTGGTCGTGATCCTCTTGGATCAGGTCACTAAGCAGATCGTTGTTGAGAAGTTTTATCTCAACGAGTCAATTTCTGTGATCCAGGGGTTTTTCAATTTTACTTACATTCGGAATACCGGGGCAGCTTTTGGAATGTTAGCAGATGCTCCAGCACTCTTTCGAGTTCCTTTTTTTATTGCGATTCCATTGATTGCTGTTTTTATTATCTTTTCGATGTTTCGAAAACTTCCAAAAGATAATGTTTTTATGGCTTCCGCTCTTGCCTTAATTGTGGGGGGAGCACTTGGGAATTTAATTGATCGAATTCGTTATGGATTTGTTGTGGATTTTTTAGATTTTCATTGGAACTATCAATGGCACTACCCAGCCTTTAATGTTGCTGATGCTGCGATTTGCATCGGTGTTGGTATGATCTTAATAGATACATTTAGATATCCTGAAGGACATCACTAAGCACATGTTTCCTGTTTTATTTCAACTAGGTCCGATCACCGTTCATACCTATGGAGTGATGGCTGCGGTTGGGTTTTTGTCTGCTTTGTGGGTGATTGCAAAGCTGAGCGAGCGCTCAGGATTACCGCCTCAAAAAATGGTCGATTTTGCATTTTTCTTACTGATCACCGGATTTGTTGGCGCCCGTTTACTCTTTGTCATCACTCGTTGGGATTATTTTCAAAATCACCTTCTAGATATTTTTAAAGTTTGGGAGGGAGGACTTGTTTTCTTTGGTGGATTGTTCACAACCATCCCTTGGGGTGTCGTTTATGTCAGGAAAAAGGGATGGAATCCTTGGACTTGTATGGATGTGATTTTACCAGCGCTTACTTTAGCACATGGACTGGGCAGGATCGGCTGCTTTGCAGCAGGTTGTTGTTATGGGAAAAGAACGGAATCCTTCTTTGGAGTGAAATTTAATTCTGAGCTAGTCAATATTGATCTACGAGGAGTTCCTATTCATCCGACCCAACTTTATGAGGCGACTTCACTTGCGTTATTATTTTTTGGATTACTTTATATTTTTAAGAGGAAGCGATTTGAAGGGCAAGTGGCTCTTTCGTATTTAATCATCTATCCCATTGTAAGAAGTGTGATTGAGATTTTTCGAGGAGACAAGATTAGAGGGTTTGTGATTGATGGGTTACTTTCAACAAGCCAGTTTATTTCGATCTTGATTGTGACTGGAGCAGCATTTGCGCTTCATCACAAACTGAAAGCACTTAGACCAGAATCGAACGAAGTGGATTAAAATGATCAATACTGCGCTTTTAACAACTTTTTTACTAATGATGGCCCTATTGATTGGAGCATTCCCTTTAGCCAATTATGTAAGAAAAATCAAAGGAGTCCAGCGGTTTGATTTGTGGGTCAATCGAGTGTTGGGAAAGCTTGAGTGGGATTTTAAAATAGCATCAAAGCAAGATCTTCAATGCTCAACCTTTATAGCGTGTGTGATAAAAGCGGTTGCTTGTGTTTTTATCTCCAAAATTTGGGGAATCCAGTTGTTATCAACAAATTTCCATTTGCCGACTGAAACTCCAGGTCCGTTGCTTTGGGCATTAGCAGTAAGCGGACTCATTGGACAACAAAAATCTCATGGGAGTGGGGCTTCTCCAGAGCGACAGTGCACGTTGGCAATGGCTTTAGG
Source organism: uncultured Oligoflexia bacterium (assembly GCA_964387255.1). Classification (GTDB taxonomy): domain Bacteria; phylum Bdellovibrionota; class UBA1018; order UBA1018; family CAUJDS01; genus CAYLWK01. Next base: position 11,506 of record CAYLWK010000213.1, on the reverse strand, counting down.
GGCATTGGTTGTTTTAGCTCCCCTGTCCGCCTGTTTTGCTGCATTTACTTATTTTCTTTGTGCCATTGGAGGGCAGACCCAGCCTATTCGTGTCGTGAGTGCTATTTTTGTCATTATTTTGTCTTATTTTGCTTTTTATTCGATAGGAATCGAGGTCTTGATTGGACTCATAGGAATATGGCAAGTACTAAAAGACTATGAACCAGAATTGGACCAAATCTTGGAGAGCAACTGAATCAATTGTGGTTTGGTTACAAAGTAGGGTCTTAGATTTTTTTTCTCTCGTTCTTTGTTTAATTGTCGCTGCTTCTTTAAGTTTGGCAGGTCAGTCTAGATCTGACGTGACTCCTAAAATAAACCAAGAATCTAAAAAGCTGCCTCAGTGTATCGTGGTACTAGCTCCGAGTCTTGGTGAGTGGCTGAATGAACTCAAGGTGCATCGCAGCCGAATTTGCGGGGTGACTCGGCACTCCTCGCGTTATGACTGGGGAAGAGGGAAGCCGATTGTCGGAGTTTATTCTAAAATCAATCTTGAAAAAATTGTTAAAATTAAACCTGATCTCATCTTGGCAACTAAAAATGGAAATGCACCTCGACAGATTAGGAATATCGAAAAGCTAGGTTATCAAGTTGAAATTTTTGATTCTCAGTCGATTCAGATGATTCATCAATCAATCTTAAAATTAGGCAAGCTTTTAGGACATCAGAAGCAGGCAAAAGACTGGCTTCAGCAGTGGCAACAGAAGGTAAATCAGTTAAAGAGGCTTCGTAGTAAATCAAAAAAAGCGTTGATTCAAGTTGGGCACGATCCTTTGATCGTGTCTGGAAAGCAAACCTATTATTCTGATCTTTTTTCGGAGATTCAGTTAAACAACATTTTTGAATTTAAGGAAATTCGTTATTTTCGTCCTAGAGTCTCTAGCATTGTTGGGAATCAGCCAGATATTATTTTTGTTTTAATCGACGAAAACTACTCAAAAGAAAAGATTAGGCATTATTGGAAAAAGTTTGATTTTTTGAGTGATCAGGTACTGATCATTCAAGATGATACTGTTTTAAAGCCGACACTAGGAATGCTGGATTCACTCCGGCGTCATTTAACAGCGATTCAAAAAAATAAAAAGGTTTCACTTTGATGGATTCAGCAAAAACGAGTTTAAGTTTTGCATTTATTTTGATGGTTCTATTATTTTTTAATCAATGGGGAGTAGAGAATCAACTGATTTCAGAAATCAGACTTTCTCGATTTTTACTTCTTATGGCTGTTGGTGCAGGTTTAAGTGTTGCTGGTGTTGCTCTGCAAAGTCTTTTTTTTAATCCACTTTGTGATCCCTATATTTTAGGTGTGTCGTCCGCCGGGGCATTGGGGGCTGTGTTGGGTGCTCATTTGGGGTGGAGTGTTTTGGGAGTGAACCTTCCCGCTTTTCTGGGTGCACTTTTAGGAGTAGGAATTCTTTTTCTCTCACATCGATTCGGCCGAATGGGTCAATTGTCGCTATTACTAGTCGGTGTGATGCAAGGCTTCGTCTTTTCTTCTTTTCTGGCTTTGTGGATGAGTCTAGCAGATCCCATGGGAGTTTATGGGGCCGTGAGTTGGTTGCTAGGAAATGTCCAGTACGTATCTTCTTTTGAGGGCCTGGTAGTTTTATTAGTCATTCTTTTTTTAATTTTACTCATTTATTTAAAACGAAATGATCTTGACCTACTTTTGCTTGGCGAAGATCAGGCACGGATTATGGGTTGTGAAATTCATCGGCTTCGAATGTATTTAGTGATTGTGAGTTCTTTTATTGTGGCGATTTGTGTTTCTTATGCAGGAATGATTGGGTTTATCGGGCTTGTGATTCCTCACCTTGTTCGATATCAAACATCAAGTTTGCATACACGTTTGATACCGTTGTCTGCTTTTGTTGGAGGTGTGGCATTGAATAGTGCCGATACGATTGGAAGACTTACTTTTCCGCATAGTGAGATTCCTCTAGGTGCGATTTGTGCGATCATGGGAGCTCCAATCTTAATTTGGATTCTAATTCGCTTTCGTTGGGATAGGGATGAGATTCATGTCCGTACTTCTTAAGATAGAAAATCATTTTGGTCTGAGTCCAAGTCAGAAAATTAATTGGACATTAGTTGAAGGTGAAATCGTAGGTCTTGTTGGAAAAAATGGTTGTGGGAAGACAACTTTATTGAAGCAAATTTCTGGAGTCCTAGAGGCCTGCCCCAAAAAGCAAAAAAATTTGGAAAGCATTACAACTTGGCGAGAGCAGGAGAGGCTTGATCAGTTTAGCTTGAAAGAAAGAGTTCGAAAAATTCGTTATGTGCCTCATGAGTTTTGGACCGCATTTCCATTAACCACGTTGGAGGTTTTGAATTTAGGAGAGTCAACTCAAAGTCTCTCAGCTCCCATTTTAAAAGAAATTCTAAAAGATGACCCATTGTTGAAACTTATTGACCAGCCTTTTCCAACATTAAGTACTGGTCAAAGACAGCTTGTGCTGGCTTGGAAAGCGCTTTTGAGTCAGGCGGAACTTGTATTTTTTGATGAAACTTTCTCGATGATGGATTTTGAGCAAAAACGAAGGATGCAATTTTGTCTCGAGAAAAGAAAAGCAGCAGGAAAGACGTTCGTCATTGTGAGCCATGATTGGGGATGGCTTCATCAAGTCTGTGATCATTTAGTTTTTTTAGATTCAGAGGGTCTGTGTCCGCTTAAAAATAAACAGTTGCCCCAAACGTATGGATATTTGAAGTCGGTGCATTCGTAGAAGTAGCAAGGACTCTAGAAAAGCCATAGTCAAGTGAGAGTTTCGGCGCCATCCAGCCGGCACCAAATCCAAATCCCCCGCCTCGTTGTTCTTGGTAAGGAATTTGTGAGTTGGAAAAAAGGCCTGCACGCAAATAAAGATCACTCATGATGCCCCACTCGGCTCCCATTTCGTAACCCCATCGTTCAGAGGGATCAACCGTTGGAGCGTAGTGAGGGTCAAGGTAAAGCACAAAAATACCTTCAAAGTTTATCTTCGAGCCTAAGACAATTTCTCGAGCCATCCCGCGCCTAAGCGCAGTGTCTGATTGAATTAAATTGTCCGCAATGAGAGCGAAGTGAAGCCAATTGGCAGCAACAAAGGTAGATGACAAACTGATGTCCTGAAATGAGGTTTCAGCCTGGGTGTTTGGGAAAAACATCTTTGCTCCCATGCCAAATCCAAATCGCTCTAGGAATGACTTCGATGCACCCACCGTAAAGAGCGCTCCTGACTCTCTGACTGAATAGCCAAGTCCTGCTTGAAATAGTTTTGTGCGGCCGTCATGAATTGAAATCCCATAAGCTCTGCCTGGATTGCTCTGATGAGTATCGTTAAATGAAAGGTAGGAAGCTGAGACACTATAGGTTTTCAAAAAAGGAGCATAAGAAGGGTTCAGGTAAATTGCATCGTTTAGAATCGGTCCGGCATGTCCTGAGCCGCCCAGAGCGAGAGAGCGAGGTGAGTGAAAATCAGAGGCTTGACCCTGCTCAAGAGAGAGTGACGCAATTAAAGAAAAGCCTAAGGCAAAAAGCTGACTTTTTTTGAGTACCATGAGGGGCTCCTTCCATGATGTCCTATAACCTTATCTTATTTTTTAAAATAGAATGGGTTTAATTACAAAGTCAGGTTTTTTCTGCAGACTTGGCTTTGCATCCAGCCACAACCCGAGCTACATTGAGCGATGATGAAAAAAGTAAAAAAAGCGGTTATTCCTGTTGCCGGCCTTGGTTCACGGTTTTTGCCCGCAACTAAGGCGATTCCAAAAGAAATGATCCCTATTATCGATCGCCCCATGATTCAGCCGATTGTTGAGGAAGCTGTTGCCAGCGGTATTGAGACGGTTGTGTTAGTCACGGCGCGTCATAAAGAAGCGATTGAAAATCATTTTGATCATAATTTTGAGTTAGAAGTGACGCTAGAAAATCGCAACAAGGGTGAGTTAGCGCAACTTTCCAAGCACTCAGCGTCTCTTTGTGAAATCATCAGTGTGCGTCAGAAGCAGCCGTTAGGCTTGGGGCATGCGATCTTATGTGCAAAATCGGTCGTGGGCGATGAGCCATTTGCAGTTTTATTAGGGGATGATTTAATTGAAGCGACTGTTCCTTGTACTCAGCAGCTCATGGAAGTGTACCAGAAAAATGAAAAACCCGTGGTGGGTGTGATGGAAGTTCCCACTGAAGAAACATACAAATACGGTATTGTTTCAGGAAAACAAAAAGAGGATCGTTTGATTGAAGTAGACTCTTTAGTGGAAAAGCCAAGTGTGGAGCACGCACCCTCGAATTGGGCTATTCCCGGACGTTATATTTTAACTCCAGAAATTTTTCAGTGGATTGAACAAACCTCTCCTGGCAGAGGTGGGGAAATTCAACTCACCGATGCACTGGGTCGTCTTGCGAAAGACAAAGGCCTACTTGCCTATTGTTTTGAGGGAAAACGGTTCGATACAGGAGATCGATTGGGGTACCTAGAAGCGACCTTACATTTTGCAATGGCAAGAGAGGATCTTCGAGAGCCGCTCCTAAAGCTAATGAAGCAGATCATAGATCAGTCGGGGAAGTAAGATGATGAAACTGATATTTAAATGCGTTTTTCTGATCGGGGTGTGTTTCTCTATGAGTGTGGATGCTTATATCCCACGTTCCGGGTTTCAGGTAGAAAGGATCGCTCAAAGGCGAAATGATCTTAAATCAGCCATTGTTGATTCTGAAGTAACTTTATTTGAAGATAATGAGCCCACTTCGACTCGATTTTATGAGCGAAGTATTGTTGATTATACTTCTAGAAAGTATCAAAGCGTTGCTACTCAATCTTCGGGCACGAGTATTTTTGAAATTTCTAGGCAGCTTGAACCGCAGTCAGCCAAACATCCCGCATTGATGTCATTATTATTTGAAAATGATCCTAGGAGTTTAAAGTTGGCTCTGATTGGTTTAGGAATTCCAGTTTTAACAGATGCAGAGTTAAAAAGAATTCAAAGTCCTGAGGATCGACGTGCAGCTGAGAAAACTAGAATTGCAAGAATCGATTTATCATCAGCTAAGGATGAATCTTCAGAAGAGGACAAGAAAAAAGAAAAAGAAATAAGCTTTTATTATGTCACAGGAAAAGAGCGAGAGCTTTGGGTGACAAAAGATTCTTTTTTGCCATTTCGAGTTCAATGGATAGATCCTAAGACGCGATCCCTATTTGTGGTAGAGTTTTCTAATTACCGATTTAGTGATGGATTTGCGTTTCCATCGCTCACTCGGTTTAAAGCAAATGATCAAATCATCATGGAAATTAAGTCGAATAAACCGCAAGTCAATCTTCAAAAACTAAAATTTTTAGATACGGTTCGAAATGGTCTTACCTCAACAGGGATCGAGTTGGATGAAGACTATCGACGCTTGGTGAAAATGTATTATCAGATTTTTCGCTAGCAGTTGAAAAGAGTCTAAGTTCAACGAGTGTCGAATCAGCTGCTATTTGAAACTAATGAGTTGCACCAATGACTGAGAGGCCTAAAGACTCTGGTGCTGATCTTAGAATCAACTTAAATCAAAGGTGATGAAGGATGACCACGCCGGTGGGTGAAAAGATCATTTCTGTCGCAATCCCAAGACCGCTCAGGCAGCTTTACTCTTATCGAGTGCCTGCCGAATTTATCGGTCAGTTAGATCCTGGAAGGTGGGTAAAGGTTCCTTTTGGTAGAACTACGACTCATGGCTATGTCGTGGATGGACCTAGACCCATTGAAGAGCTTGATGGAGCCGTTCCAGTTGAGCATTTGAAATCTATTTTATCCATCAGTGAAGGTTTAGATCAGATCCCCAAAGAAGTCTTTGAGCTCTGTGAATTTACGGCTCGATATTATCATGAGCCTTTAGGGGAAGTCTTAAATTCGGCAGCTTCTCCAGCAGCGATGGGTCATGGTGTAAAAAAATCTGCAAAGCCGAGAGAGGATCTACCTCCCTATGAGCCAATCACACTGACTGAGAGTCAAGAAAGTGCATTAGAAGTATTGCAGAAAGCTCCTCAGACGGTGGGCCTTTTGCAAGGTGTGACGGGAAGTGGGAAGACTGAAGTTTACATCCAGGCGGCACGGAAGGTACTCTTGGCAGGCAAGTCTGTTCTAATCTTGGTTCCAGAGATAGCTCTCACACATCAGTTGCATCAACGATTTGAAAAAGGCTTAGGGTTTCAAGTGGGACTTTGGCATTCTGCCTTGCAAGCATCGAAACGTAAAAGACTCTGGGCGGATTTGATTGAAAATCGTATTCAATGTGTCTTAGGGGCGAGGTCGGCCGTTTTTGCTCCCATTCAAAACTTGGGACTTATTGTGATCGATGAAGAGCATGATGCCACCTACAAGCAAGAAGATCGCGCTCACTATCATGCGCGAGATGTTGCAATCTATCGAGCCTCCCGTGCTGGTGCTCGAACCATTTTAGGTTCTGCAACGCCTTGCTTGGAGACGTTACAAAAGGTTGAGGATAAGAAGTTTGCGTTAGCCAAACTAGAAGCCAGATTTTCAGATCGAGCGATGCCTGAAATTCGAACAGTCGATCTATCGGAGGAAGAAAGGGTCGAGGGCACACAGGGATTGTGGGCGCAGCCTACGATTGATCAAATTAAAACGGTTCTAGCAAGAGGTGAACAAGTGCTCGTTTTTTTAAATCGACGTGGCTTTGCTCATTTTCTTCTCTGTGAGGACTGTGGAGAAGTTGCTCAATGCCCATCGTGTTCTATCTCGCTCACAGTGCATCAAAAACAAGGGAAATTGGTTTGTCACTTGTGCAATCATCAAGAGAAAATTCCAAGTGCTTGTCATCATTGTTTAGGGGATCAGCTAAAGCAAATGGGAAGCGGAACTGAGGGAATCGAGGAAGATCTCAAGCAACTTCTTCCTGATTCACGAATCACTCGCTTAGATCGTGACCAGATCACAAGCACTCGTCGACTTGAGAATGTCTTAAATGACTTTCAATCGCAAAAGACCAATTTAATGATTGGAACCCAGATGCTTGTCAAAGGACATGATTTTCCTAATGTGACCTTGGTGGTTGTTGCTTTTGCCGATGGACTGTTTCGTTGGCCAGATTTTAGAGCGAACGAGCGCGCATGGCAGACTCTCTTGCAAGTAGCAGGGCGTTCTGGAAGAGGTGAAAAAAAAGGTCAGGTTTTAGTTCAAACATTTCAGCCAGACCATAGTGTGATCCAAGTGCTTCAGAATAAAATCTCAGTTGAGTCGTTTCAGGAAGAGGAAAAAGAAGTGCGCGAAGCGTGCCATTATCCACCCTTCGGGCGGTTAGCACGAATTCGGGTGGAGCATAGAAACTTTCAAGACGCCAAAGCAGGCATTCATACTTTGGCAGAGGCAATTTTGAAATTCCCTGAGATTGAAATCCTAGGTCCGTCAGAGGCTTTTATCAGTCGCGTTAAGGGCATTTATCGATGGGATTTTCTAATCAAGTCAAAACAGATTGCTCCACTTCAGCGCGCGCTGAGTCATCTTGAAAAAGTAGCCTTCCAAAAAAAGCAGGCATTTTCTATTGATGTGGATCCCATGAGCTTAGGTTAGACTAAAGTTAGAGAGCCTTGAATTTAGGATAGAAATCAGGATCATTCAGCTTATGGTGAAATCAAAACAAGAACAAACTCAAGAGCTTCGAACTCGAATTCAAAAATCAATTGATCGTGCCAAAGAGGATCAACGAAGAGAGTTATTTCGGAAACGAGTTGAGCTTGCAAAGGCTGGAGTGGGAAGCGATGGTTCGAGACGAAACCCAAATGAATCGGTAGGAGCATTTGAAAGCTATCTACGGATTTTAGAGGAAATGAAGAAAGTTAAAGAAGGAGGGCTCACGCCTTCTCACTTTGATCGGAAAGCAGATATTCATGAGCTTTTATTGATCAGTGGAATTTATTGGGATCTGTCTAAGGTCTACGATCACGCTAAAAAATCGCCTAAGCAATTAAAAAAGCTCACTCTTTGTCTTGATAAGTATGTGATTTTTTCAAAAAAAATGCCGTTTGAAACTGTTTGTGCTGAAACATTACGAAAATATGTTCAAAATGGAAAAGCAGTTCATGAAGATCTTTTTAAAAAAGCTTATAAGAAAATCACGGATGGAAAGTGTTTTATTGCAACAGAGCTTTGTTTTGAGATGCACTCACATTCTCTTCCTCTTTTAAGGAAATTCCGTGATGAAAAACTAGCGCGCAATTTTTTTGGAAGAGGGTTCATTCAGTTTTACTATCTTCTTGGTCCGATTTGCGCTGTGGTGCTTCAACACTGTCCCAAGATAATTCGAAAATGGGCGGCAAAGCAGCTCGATCAGTGTGTTTTAGTTATTCGAGCAGTGTGCCGGTTCGACTAGGTCGAAAGCTAAACTCGCTCTCTCCAAAGTCTAACCAAAGCGATAGCCAGACTAAAAAAGCCCGCCCTTTGATGTTCTTAAATGGCACAAACCCCCAGATCCGACTATCGTGACTATGGTCGCGATTATCTCCCATCACAAAATAATGGTCCTGAGGAACTTGAATAGGTCCAAACTGAGAGGTCATGTACTGTGAGTCATCGATCATCATCGTGAACTGATGGTCTTTAAACGATTCTCGGTAGAGTTGAAGATACTCAACGTTGTATTTAGTGGGGTCGATGTCTTGTCTGATCTCAGCTTCGTGATCTGAGACCAAATTTTCTCGCGGCACTTCTTTTTGATTGATGAACAAAACTTTGTTTCTTACTTCAACGAGATCACCCGGCAGTCCCACAACTCTCTTAATATAATAGATGCTCTCGTCTCGGGGGTATTTAAAAACAATGATATCGCCACGACTAGGTGGATCAGAACGCGTAATAAAGACAGGTTCATCTAAAAACCATTCTGTGAAGGGAAGCTTGAGCCCGTAGCTAAATTTATTCACAAAAATATAATCTCCGACTAGCAGTGTGGGGATCATGGATCCTGAGGGAATTTTAAAAGCTTCGATGACACTAGATCGGATGATCAGGACTAAAAAAAGTGCGGTTCCTAGGGAGATCAGGTTCTCCTTCCACCATTTTCTTCGGTCACTATCCTTACTTTTTTTGTCTTTTGTTTCTGTCGATGGCGGCTTGTCTTGACTCATGAGTGCGATAGTCTACTCTGAAGTTTGAAGCAGTGGAACAAAAAAAATAGTATATACTGCTCAAAAAACTCATTATGAAGATTTTACCTCGATACCTTTCATACTTTTTCATTAAATACTATCTACTTGCGATTTCCGGGTTGGTCGTGATTTTTATCTTTCAAGCCATCATGGCGATGGCTCTGGAGGGAGACTATCCTTTTCTACAAATTTTAACCTATCACTTGATGGGAATTCCGACGGTCTTTGTTCAGATGACACCTCCAGCAGTCATGATTGCAACCGCACTCACACTGACGAGTTTGAGTCGAACCCAAGAATTAACGGCCTGCTATTCGATTGGCATTGGGCTGCCTCAGATCATGATTATTTTACTTTCTTTGGTGTTCATGCTTTCTTGCTTCACCCTAGTCATTCAGGATCGGATTGTGCCACCTGTTTTTCAGCGCCAGGTGCGTTATTTTTGGATCACAATGAAGAAAAAGGCAGATTTTTTTCTGGATGTTTCTCAAGATAAGATCTGGTATCGCTCTGGGGATATTATTTTTAATTTGAGGCATTTTAACGGAAAAGAAAAAAAAATTTCCGGAATGTCAGTGTATTCATTTGATCCAAAGTTTGACCTTTTACAAGTCACTCATGCCACTGAAGCTCATTATCGAGACCAAAAATGGACATTGAACGATGGGCAGGTCACTGTCTTTATGGGTGACGATCGATTTCCCATGACAAAGAATTTTGATCGAAAAAAACTTGATATTCAGGAATCTCCTTCAGAGTTTTTAGAGATCGAGCAAGAAGTAGATGGATTTAGACTCAAGGAACTGTACCGCTATATTCAGAAAATAGAAAAAACAGGTACCGACACAAGAAGCTATCGTGTGAAGTTTCACTACCGAATTAGTTTAAGTTTTATTCCTCTCATCATGGCGTTCTTAGCAGTTCCTTTTTCGGTAGGAATGAGAAGATCTGGAGGAGTTGCTAGAGAATTAGGAATTGGCTTTGGGATCACTATTTTCTATTGGCTTTTCTACTCAGTGGGACTTTCAATGGGAAAAAGTGGAGCTCTCAGTCCTTGGCTTGGAGCATGGCTTCCAACATTCATTTTTGGGCTCGCCGGCGGTATTTTGTTTTGGCGAAAATTACGGTAAGGTGCTGGTCAACTATCCAAAGGACTTGAGGTCGATTGAATGCCAGACTGAAGGGAACGATTGGATGAGAGACTGGTAAATAAGTAAAAAAGCTATGGCTAAATTAAAAATATATACGTTTCCAGATCCTGTTTTGGCGCAAAAAGCGTCACCGATTGACTCGATTGAAGAGCGACATCATCAACTCGCAAATGACATGTTGGAAACCATGTATGATGCTCCTGGAATAGGATTAGCTGCAAATCAGGTTGGTGTCTTAGAACGAATGATTGTTGTGGATGTAAGCTACGACGTTGAAGAAATTGAAGCAGGTGCAAATCTGAATGACCTAGAGGCTTCCGCAGCAGATTCTAGCTTAAGAAAGCTTGTGAACAAAAAGCCTCTTGTGATGCTGAATCCTAGAATTTTAGAAACTGAAGGATCCATTGCAATTGAAGAGGGATGCCTTTCAGTCCCTGACTATACGGCTGAAGTAGATCGCTCACGAAAAATCAAGGTAGAGTATAAAGATTTAGACGGAAATACAAAAGTTATGGAGGCAGAGGAGCTACTTGCAATCTGTATTCAACATGAAATTGATCATCTGAATGGCAAACTTTTTATTGATCGATTGAGCCCCGTTAAGCAAGAGCTGGTCAAAAAGAAGCTACGAGCGGGGAAAAAACCAATGGCGCATTCCAAAAAATCGGGAATGCTATGAGTTTAAGAGTCGTTTTTATGGGAACGCCGGAGTTTGCCGTTCCAAGTCTCAAGACGATTCATGAGCATTTTGATCTTGTGGCTGTCGTTTCACAACAAGACAAAAAACGAGGACGCGGCCAAAAACTACTTCCTACAGCAGTAAAAAAAACGGCCCAGCAACTTGGAATTAGTGTTTATTGTCCCGAAAATCTCTCTACCGATGAGGTAAAACAATTTTTTAAAGAAATAAACCCCGACATCATAGTTGTCGCAGCGTATGGAAAGATGATTCCGCAGTGGCTGCTCGATCTTCCTCGTTTGGGATGCGTGAACATCCACTCTTCACTTCTACCTCGTTGGAGAGGAGCCGCACCGATTCATTGGGCGATTCTCTCCGGAGATCAGCAGACGGGAGTGACGATCATGAAAATGGTCCCCAAGCTGGATGCAGGTGATATCGTGTTAAAACAATCAACTCGGATTAGTCCCGAAGACACGATTCAAACGCTTCATGATCGATTGGCTCAAATC